>DASXZS010000001.1:0-9616 GCA_036501785.1 Acidimicrobiales bacterium
GGCGGGGCCCCCGGACCAGCCGGGACCCCGACCGGCAGGGCCCCCGGACCGGCGGGGACCCCCGCCCGGCCAGCGGACCAACTTCAGGCCGCTGTCGACGACCCACACCTTCACCGGTCACGAGGGACGAGGCGAGCGCCAGCCGGCCCGGCATCATGGGTTGAGCTCGTAGCGATAGACGTTCGTGTCTCGCGCCACGAAGCCGAGGCGCTGGTAGAGGCGGTTGGCCGCCTGCCGCGACGGCCGGGAGGTGAGATCGACCGTGCGGGCGCCGGCCGCGGCCGCCGCCTCCAGGGCCGCCCGGTTGAGGGCATCGCCGCAGCCCTGCCCCCGGGCCTCCTCGGCCACGATGACATCCTCGATCCAGGCCCGCACCGCGGTGGGGATCCGGAACAGCACCAGCGTCAGCGTCCCGTGGATGGCGCCCGACTCGTCGTCCCGGGCCAGGAACAGGGTGGTGGCCGGCGAGGCGATGATCTCGGCGATCTGCGCCGCCGTTGGTGCCGGGGCGGACGAGGAGAGCAGCGGCAGCAGGCGAGCCACGGCCTCGACGACTTCGGGGGTGGCTTCGGTTGCTTCGGAAACAGTCACCACGAGCCCGGACTGTAGGGGCCCCAGACAGGCCGCGCCACGCTGCTGGTGCGCCAGGACCGCCCTGCCGACACTGCGCCGTCCGCTGGACCTGGACTCCTGAGGCTCAATCTCCGGAAGCAACCAGCCGCGCCGCTTGCTGGGCGCGGAAACCTGGCAGGGCGGCAGCCAGCAATAGGGCCCCAGCCACACAGGCCACCCCTCCCGACACCACGGAAAAAGAGGTCCCGAAGGCGTCGGCCACGCCCCCCGCTTCCAGGTCCCCCAGGCGCGGCCCGCCCTGCACCACCGCGATCTGCACCGCCGATAACCGCCCTCGCAGCTCGTCGGGCACGGCCGTCTGGAGGATGGTGTTGCGGAACACCGCGGAGACCACGTCCGCCCAACCGGCCAGGGCCAGCAGGACCAACGCGATCCACAGGATGTCGACCAGCCCGAACAGGGTGATGGCAGTCCCCCACACGACCACGGCCAGGATCACGGCCCGCCCCTGCCGCCGGATGCTGCTGACCCAGCCGGTCATGAGGGCCCCGACCAAGGCGCCCGCGCCCGGAGCGGCGAACAGGAAGCCCACCGCCTGGGCGCCTCCATGGAAAAAACTCAGGCCCAGGGCCGGGAACAGCGCTCGCGGCATGCCGAACACCATGGCGTCGATGTCCAGCAGGTAGACGCCCTGGAGCACCTGGCGACCGCGGAGATAGGCGAACCCCTCGGCCACGGAGCGCCAGCCAGCCCGGGTCGCGCCGTGGCGCGCCGGCTGCGGAGCCAGCGCCACCACCGATGCGAACGACACCACAAAGCTGGCCACGTCCAGCCAGTACACGGCCGACAAGCCGAGGCCGGACAGGACGAGGCCGGCCAGCGCCGGTCCCACCACCGTGCCGACCTGGAGCTGCACCTGCCACAGGGCGTAAGCGGCCGACAGATCGCCCCGCGGGACCAACCCAGGGATGGATGCATTGAACGCCGGTCGGTCGAAGCCGGCGAGCCCGCCCGCCGCTGCGGGCAGGACGAACAACGGCCACAGCGCCGGCCGGCCCAGGCCGCCGTTGATCGCCAGGCCGGCGCTGACGGCGGCCAGCAACAGCTCCGTGACCAGCAGCAGGCGCCGGCGGTCGTGGGCATCGGCGACGGCGCCGCCGATCAGGGAGCACACCAGCAACGGCCCCAGCTGGGCCAGGCTGACCAGGCCCACGTCCAACGACGAGTGGGTGATCCGGTACACCTGGTAGGGGACGGCGACCACGGTGAGCTGGGTGCCAAGGGTGGACACCAGCTGCCCGGAGAACAGCAGGCGGAAGTCGCGCGAGTGCCGAAGCGGCTCCAGATCGACGAGGAGCCGGCGGCGGGGCACGGCCGGTCAGGCTATCGGCGCCTCCGCCCGGGCCATCCGGAGGGCCAAGGCCGGGCAGGCCGAGACCGCCCGCCGGGCGTGGACCAGTAGCGAGTCGGGGATCCCGCCGGCGCTGGTTGGGCCGGCGACGATCGGCCCGGCGATGATTGGGAAGCCCCAGTCGTCGAGCTCGATCCCCTCCGGGAACAGCTCGGCGCACAAGCCGTGCCCGTCACAGGCGACGGGATCGAGGACCAGCCGGAACTGGTTCATCGCCAGGACCCGGGCGCCGGGCTCGGCAGGTAGCCGCCGATGCGCCGCCGGCACCGGCCGTGCCGGTGATCGGCCACCTCCGCCACCAGGGTGTCAAGGGCGGAGTCCACGAAGGTGGCCGCCCCATCGGGGAAGTGGCAGGCGCCTCGGCCCCGAACCATCGCCGTCCACCGCCGGGCCGCGGTCTCCCCGTCGGGATCTCCCGCCAGCACGCCGCGGACGGCGCGGGCGATGTCGGCCAGGCCGAACACGCAGGGGCCGCACTGGCCGGCGCTGTGCGAGGCGTACCACTCCGCCACCGTGGCCACCTCGGCCAGGGCGCAAGCGTCCTCGGGTATGGCGACGATCACCCCTGAGCCCGGCGAGGCGCCGGCGGCTGCCAGCCCGGCGCTGGAGAGGTGCACGCCGGTCAGGTCGTCGCCAGGAATCCAGGCCCCGAAGTACCCGCCGATCAGCAGGGCCTGGGCCGGGGCGGCTTCGACGTGGTCCAGCAGGGCGCCGACGGAGTAGCCAACCGGGATTTCGTACACGCCCCGATGCCGCACGGCTCCGCTGACCGTCACCAGGGCTGACCCCGGCTCGTCGTCGGTACCGAGCAGACGGAACCAGTCGGCGCCGAAGCGGGCGATGAGGCCGATGTGAGCGAGGGTCTCCACGTTGTCGACCAGCGTGGGGCGGCCACCAACCCCTCGTAGGAAGGGTCGGCTGCCGAAGACCGGCTTGGCGTCACCGCCGTCGATCCAACGGACAAGAGCCGTCTCCTGGCCGGCCACGTAGCGGCTGGGGGTTTGCAGCAGCTCGATGACCGGGCCGGGCGGGCGTTCGGCCAGGGCCTGGCGGACGGCCACGACCGTGTCCGGCCGGGCGCGCTCTACGGCCAGCAGGATACGGTCGGCACCGACGGCCGCCGCAGCCGCAGCGATGCCGTCGAGCACCAGATGGGGGTTTCCGACCAGGAGGGCCCGGTCCTTGGCGGACAACGGTTCGCCTTCGGTGCCGTTGGCGACCAGCACCGCCGGGCCGCGCCCGGCGGCGACCGCCGCCATCTTGCGCCCGGTCGGGAACCGGGCCCCGCCCCGGCCTCGCAGCCCCGAGGCCAGGACCTCGTCGATCAGGCCCCGGCCGGGCGCGGGAAGCGGGCCAAGCTGCTCCCAGTGGGCCGCGTAGGAAGGGTCCCGCGGCTGAGGGAGCAGCCGGGGCAGGCGGCAGGCGGCCAGGTCGGACAGCGGCGCTGCGGTCATGGTCATGATCGGGCTCCAGTGGCGAGAGTCGGGCGTCGGGCCGTGGGTAGCGTTCGCCCGGTCGGCTGGCGGAGGCGCCAACCAACCGCGCCGACGACCGCCAGGGCTGACAGGGCGTAGACCGCTTCGGCCCATACGGCCCCGGTGTCGGTGCCGGCGCCCAGCCCGTGGGCCATGGCCAGCGGCCAGGAGGCGTACGCCAGCCAGTGCACCGCCCGCCAGGTGCGATGGCTCAGGCGGGACCGCAGCAGGCTGGTGATGATCAGGGCGAACATCACGTCCACGGACAGGGTGCCCAGGCCGACCCAGAAGCGGTCCCAGTGGGACGTCAAGGGGACGATCGCCGCCAGCCAGCCGACCGACACGTAGGTGTCGAGAATGGCGGTGACGACGTGCACGCCGAGGAACACCACGGCCAGCAGGGACACGTTGCGGTGCAGGAGAGCGATGACCGCCCGGGGCCAGCGGGGGGTGGCGAAGCGGCGGACGTTGACGATCCCGGCCACCATCGTCAGGGTGAGCAGTACCAGCGCCACCAGGCCGCTGGCCCGCATGACATACCACAGCACCTTGGACTGCAAGAGCGTGGTGGCCAGCATCAGGCCACCTCCAGCCCGGCCGGGGGGGCGGGCGGCATCTAGGAGCCCCCCGACGAGGCGTGGGTGGTCGTGGAGGTGGAGCTACTGGTGGGCGTGGTCGTCGGCGACTGCAGGGTGGTGGTGGTCGTGGCGGTGGATCCCGACGCCGCCACGGACTTCGCAGTGGTGGACGAAGTCGCGGAGGCAGTCGACGAGGTGGCCGTGACGGTGTGGTGGGGTTCGGCGGCCAGGGCCGCGAACAGGCCGACGCCGGCGACGGACCCGGCCGCCACCAAGCCAGTGGCGGTGCGGCTACGGCGCAGCCAGGCGTCTCGAAGGGAGGGAGTGGGCATGCCTTCCAGTAAGACGGGCGGGGCTCAGAGCCCGCTGAGCGCGACCTCGACGTTGGAGTACAGGTTGCTGGGACCCAGCTGTGCGGGACGGCCGGTGAGGTGGCCGAACGGTCAATTCGGAAGTCGGAGCGGGCGCCGGGCGCGGGCCAGGAACGGTGCGGCGCGACCAGCACCAGCAGGGCTGTCGTCTTTGTCCCGACGATGGGGCGGAGGCCTACGGGCGGGCGAGGCCCGACCGCGAAGTGGTGAACCCGGGTAGGTTGGCCCCGATGGAGCTTGTGCAATGGGTGGAACGGCCGGTCCTGCGCCGCCCCCTTTTTGTGATCGCCTTCGAAGGCTGGAATGACGCCGGCGACGCCGCCACCCTCGCCCTCGATTACCTGGCCCAGGAGTGGCACGCCACCCGGTGCGCCACCATCGACCCCGAGCAGTTCTACGACTTCACCGTGACCCGGCCGGTGGTCCGCAACAGCTCCGGGGACAACCGGCGGATCGAGTGGCCCCACGTCGAGTTGCTGTCCGCCCGGGTGCCCGGGTCCGGCCACGACATGCTGCTCCTGCGGGGCGTGGAACCGCAGCTGCGGTGGCGGACCTTCTGCGAGGCGGTGGTCTCGGTCGTGGAAGCGACGGGTGCGGAACTGGTGGTGGTCCTAGGTTCGATGCTGGCCGACGTGCCGCACACCCGCCCGGTACGCGTGTCCGGCACCACTAGCGACCACGACCTGGCCCGCCGGGTGGGGCTGGCGGCGCCGACCTACGAGGGGCCGACCGGGATTGTCGGCGTGCTCCTGGACGCGCTGCGCCACGCCGGGCTGCCGGCGGCGTCCTTCTGGGCCGCGGTGCCGCACTACGTGCACCAGTTGCCATCGCCCAAGGCGGCCCTGGCCCTGGTGGAGCGGTCGGCGGCGCTGCTGGGGGCTCCGTTCGACCCGCTGGCCCTGCGGGTAGCGGCCGAGGAGTACGAACGGCAGGTCAGCGAGCGGGTGGCCGACGACGAGGACGCGGCCGCCTACGTGGCCCAGCTGGAGGACGCCGAAGACCTGGACGCCGGCTCGGGCGGCGACGGCGCCGATCTTGACGGCGCCGCGACCGGACCTCTGGAGATCGGCAGCGCAGACGAGCTGGCCGCCCAGGTGGAGCGCTTCCTGCGCGACGAGCGCCGCGAGGGTTAGGCGCCGGCGGCGGTGGCCCGCCTGGTCGCCGCCGCGGTGTGGCGCGCCCGGCCCGAGGTGATCGTCGCCCTCGACGACCGGTTCGGCGAACCGGTCGACGCCTATGTCAACGGCTCGCAGGTGTGGCTGCGCGACGACGGTCCCGGCGGGATGACGCTGGAGTGGCGGCTGCATCCGGTGGCCCGCTACCAGCGGCCGGCGGCGACCGGCACCTACGAGGTGTTCTCGGCCGCGGCGCTGGCGCTGGCGACGGGGGGGACGCTGCCGGCACCGCTGGAGTCGTTGTGGGACGGGCTGGAGGTGTTCGCCGCCTACGGCGACGACGTGGAGCCGCAGCCGCTGGCCACCGCCGCCACGGCGGCCCTGGGGATCGAGCCCGATGCGTTCGGGCTGGTGGACCACGAGCCGATCGCCGAGGAGTGGGAGCGGACCCACGGGGCGGTGTCGATCGCCGGCGACCTCTGGCGGCAGCTGGACGCCGGCGGGGCGTAGGCCGGCGGGCGGGCTGGGGGGCCGGCGGCACGGCGGGCGGCGGTCGGCGGTCGGCGGGACGGCGGGCGGGCTGGGCGGCCCCCCGCACCAAAAGGGACCACACTTCCCCGGCCGGATTACTTCGCTATGCTAACCGTGGACCGAAAAGCGCGCCGTCGTGCTACGACCCCTCGGGCTCGAGCCCGTACTGCAAGTCCACCTGGCGCAGCACCCACCCAAAACGAGCCAGCCCGTCCACCACGTCCGGCGCCACCAGTCCGCTCGGCCGGAGGTGCGGGACTTGGGCGTGGGCCCGGCGCGTGAGGGCCACGACGAATCCATCCCAGGCCGGCGTGGAGACCGCCCGGATCTGCTCGAAGTGCCGGCGGGACGCCTTGACCACCCGGGTGAGCAGGTCCTGGGGCGGCGACCCCCGCCGCAGCGGCGGAAACGTAGCGAGCGCGGGTGCGCCAGCCGCACCGAAGGCGGCGGGGTCGGCCTCGACCACCATGTGGGCGACGTAGGCCCGAGTGACGATCTGGACACCGACCTCCAGGGTGAGGGCCGGGATGGGCCGAGCCAGCCGCTCGAGGTAGTCGAGGGCCAGGGGCGCGGTGAGAGAACTGAGCGAACCCACGGAACTCATCGCGTCGTCGACGCCGGCGTCGAGCTGCCGAACCACGACGGCGTCGTCCCCCAATCCGGCCAAGTGGCGCTCCAGCTCCCGCTCATCGACCGGTTCGACTGCGCCCTGCACCACCACTGATTGCATGCGGCGCTGGGCGACCTTCGCCAGGAAACTCCAACCGGGCAGACCGGGCCGGCCGGGTCCGCCCCCCAGACCGACCTGAGGTCGCTCCGCCACCGCCGCTCAGCTGCGCCAGGTAGACGGCCGGGGCGAGTCGAAGACGACGTCAAAGGACTCGCCCCGGATGGCCCGGAACGCCAGGTTCTGCCAGTGGCCGCCCCCCGCCAGCGGCTCGGGAAGCCCGCCTTCGGCGAACCAGCCCACGGCGCGTGCCTCGAGGGGATGCGGGCGCAGATGACCGCCGACCGCCCGGCAATGGAACACCAGAGAATAGAACGGCAAACCGCGGGCGCCCAGTCGCAGCCCGTCGAACAGGGCGACCAGCCGAACCGGCTCTACGTCGATACCGGTCTCCTCGGCCACCTCCTTGACCACCACCTCGGCAGCCGAGTAGCCCACGTCCGCCCAGCCCGTCGGATACAGCCAGACGCCGGAATCGCCGCGCTGGATGAGCAGTAACTCGTTTTGGTCGTTGCCGACGATGGCACCCACGGCCACCTTGGGGGTGACATACCCGGCCACACCCTCGCCGACACTCGAAATCCAGCCCGCCACCACTTCGCCGGCGTCGAAGCGTCCTTCATCGTGGCCGGCTGCGACCCGGATATCCGCCGCCACCTTGAGCACCTCCTCGAAGCGCTCCTGCTCGTAGAGGCTGTCGGTAAAAGCCAAGCCGGTGCGAGCGATCCCGGCCAGCGCCTCGCTCCAACGCATCAGGTCGACGGCCGTGACCCCTTCCTCCGACATCGACCGAACACTACCGGGTGGCCGCTGGCGGCACCTACCGACCACCCGGCAGGCCCGCGCCAGCCGGCGGGTGGCCGCCAGCGGCCGGCGGCCACCGCCGCGGATTCAGGCCAGGTCGGTCAGCGCCTGTCGGGCCGCGACCTGCACCGGGTCCCAGACGGAGGAGAACGGCGGCGCGTACCCAAGATCCAGGCCAAGAAGATCCTCGGCGCTGCTCCCGGTGCTCAAGGCGGCGGCCACCACGTCGACTCGCTTCGCCGCCCCATGACCGCCAAGGATCTGGGCGCCGAGCAGGCGCCCGGTGCCTCGCTCGGCGAGGAGTTTGACGGTGATGGGCGCCGCGTCCGGCATGTAGCCCGAGTCGGTCGTGGCTTCGATCTTGGCGACGACGAAAGAGAACCCGGCCTCGGCCGCCGCCTTCTCGGAGAGCCCGGTCCGCCCGATCTCCAGTTCGCAGATCCGGGTGACGGCGGTCCCTGCCACACCGGGGAACGTGGCGTACCCGCCGCTGATGTTGATACCGGCGACGCGGCCCTGCTTGTTGGCGACGGTGCCGAGGGCCTGGTGGACCGGCAGACCGGACACCAGATGGGTCGACTGGCAGCAGTCGCCGGCGGCCCACACGCCGGGCAATGAGGCGCGCTGCTGGCGGTCGACGACGATGGCGCCGCGGACGCCGGTGCGGACCCCGGCCTCGGCCGCCAGCGTCGAGTTGGGCTCCACGCCCAAGCCGAGGATGACCAACTCGGCCGGGATCTCACCCGCGACGGTGTGCACAGCGTCGCCGGAGATGGCCACCACCGACTCGCCCGTGCGGACGGTGATCCCCATGCCCCGCATGGCCCGGGCCACCAAAGCGCCCATGTCGGGGTCGAGCGTGCCCATGACCTCGTCAGCCGCCTCGACGACAGTCACCGAGGCGCCCCGTTGGACGAACGCCTCGGCCAGCTCCAGGCCTATGTACCCGCTGCCGACGACCACCACCTTCTGCGGGAGCCGGGAATTGGCGTCCGCGAGCAGGCCGGCGGCGTCCGCGAGGGTCTGCACCCCGTGCACATGGGAGAGGCCCATCCCCGGCAGGTTCGGGCGGTGAGGGACGGCGCCGGTGGCCACATGCAACAGGTCGAACCCCAGGCTGAAGGTGCGGCCATGACCCCGGTTGTGCACCTCGGCCTTGCCCGCGGCCAGGTCGAGCCCGATCGCCTCGTGCTCCATGCGCACGTCGATGCGCATGGCGCGGAACTCGTCCGGAGTGCGGGCGACCAGATCGTCGAGGGCATGCACAGCTCCGCCAACGAGGTAGGGGACGCCGCACGCCGAGTAGCTCGTCCAGCGCCCCTTCTCCAGGGCCACGATCTCCAGCGTCGGCGCCCGCCGGCGAGCCTGAGCTGCGGCCGCCATGCCGGCCGCGTCCCCTCCGATGACCAGTAGGCGGTCTCCCATCCCGGAGACTGTAAGGGCCCTGCGGGCGGCCCGTCGATGCATCAGTCGGAGTCGGTCTGCCGCCGCGAGGGGCGGATGGCATGGCACCATGGACGGCATGGCCGTGAGGGAAGACTGCCGCCACTATCTGCATCGCAGCACGCCGACCGGCGAAGCCATGCAACGATGCCGGCTGGCCGTCAACCAGGAGCAACCCTTCGCTTGCCCGGATGGTTGCCTGTTCTTCGAGGATCGGTTGGTGTCGGGGGCGGGCTGGACGCAGCCGCCGACCGAGCCCATGAGCAACACCGCTCACGCCTTGAACGCCCTCCCACCCGAGCCGAAAAAGCGGCGGGGCCGGAAGCGGCGCTAGTCCGCCGGCGGCCGGTGTCGGCGCCGGTGTTCGAAGGCCTTCGCCGCGCCCCAGGTGATGCCCAGCTCCGTAAGGGCGGGGTCGATGTCTGCCCAAGAAGCTGGTGAAAGGTCGAAGTCATCATCGGGGAACGCTTCCCGGGCGAAACGATCGCGTGCAACGGGCGCCATACCGGCGTCGCGGAGGACCTCGGTAGGGACTCGCACGGCGTGGCGGAGGAGGGCCAGGGGGGTGGTGCGCTGGGCGTCGATGTC
>DASXZS010000002.1:0-1726 GCA_036501785.1 Acidimicrobiales bacterium
AGGAGCTGGCGGCGCGGGTCGGGTTGGCCACGCCGACCTACGAGGGCCCGACCGGCATCGTCGGGGTGCTGTTGGACGCCCTGCGAACGGCCGGCCTGCCGGCCGCGTCATTCTGGGCGGCCGTGCCGCACTACGTGCACCAGCTCCCATCGCCCAAGGCGGCGCTGGCCCTGGTGGAACGCTCGGCCGCCCTCCTCGGCGCCCCGTTCGACCCCTTGGTCCTGCGGGCGGCCGCCGAAGAGTACGAGCGTGACGTCAGTGAACGGGTGGCCGACGACGAGGACGCCGCCGCCTATGTGGCCCAGCTGGAAGACGCCGAGGACTTCGAAACCGCCGGCTCGGACACCGCCGGACCTTCCGATGAGCTGGGCAGCCAGGCCGGCCCACTGGTGCCCGGCGGCGTCGACGAACTGGCCGACGAGGTGGAACGCTTCTTGCGCGATCACCGGCGAGAGGGTTAGCTCGGCACCGATGCCCGGACTGGTCGCCGCGGCGGTGTGGCGAGCTCGCCCAGAGGTGATCGTGGCCCTGGATGACCGCTTCGGCGAACCGGTTGATGCCTATGTCAACGGCTCCCAGGTGTGGCTACGCGACGACGGCCCCGGGGGCGTGGTGCTCGAGTGGCGCCTGCACCCCGTCGCCGGTTACCGGCGGCCCAAAGGGGCCGGCACCTACGAGGTGTTCTCTGCGGCGGCGTTGGCGTTGGCGACCGGTGGCACGCCGCCGGCACCGCTCGACGAGCTGTGGGACGGCCTGGAGGTCTTCGCCGCCTACGGCGACGACATCGAGCCCCAACCGCTGGCTGCGGCGGCGGCAACCGCCATCGGAATCGAGCCCGATGTGTTCGGCCTTGTCGACCACGGGCCGATCGCCGACGAATGGGAGCGGACCACTGGCGCCGTCTCCATCGCCGCCGAGCTGCTGCGGCAACTGGGCGGTCAGCGGCCCTCGGGCTCCAGCCCGTAGTGCAGGTCCACCTGCCGTAAGAGCCAACCGAACCGCGCCAACCCGTCCACCACGGGCCGGTCGAGGAGCCCGTCCGGGCCGGGCTGGGCGGCCTGCTCGTGGGCTCGCCGGGTCAGGCTGTACACGAACCCGTCCCACGCCGGGCCGGAAAGCGCCCGGATCAGCTCGAAGTCGCGGCGGGTAGCTTTCACCACCCGAGTCAGCAGATCCTGCGGAGGGAAACCTCGACGCAGCGGGGGAAGGGTCCCGAGCACTGGCACGTCGGAGGCCCCGTACGCGGCCGGGTCGGTCTCGACCACCTGGTGGGCGACGTACGCCCGGCTGACGGTCTGGACGCCCATCTCCAGGGTGAGGGCCGGGATCGGCCGAGCCAGCCGTTCGAGGTACTGCAGGGCGAGGGGGGCGGTCAGGGAGCTCAACGAAACGAGGGACGACATGGCCACCTCGACGGCCGCGTCGAGGCGGCGAACGGTGGCGGCGTCCTCGCCCAACCCGGCCACGTAGGTTTCGAGGGCGGCGGTGTCGATGCGCTCAACGGCGGAGCGGACCACCACCGAACGCGGCCGGCGCTGCCCCAGCTTCGCCAGCACCGTGGCGGCCAGACCGGTGCGGCCCTCGTCTGACCCCGGCAACGTCGGGCTTAGCTCCGCCAGGTCGACGGGCGCGGCGAGTCGAACTCGACATCGAAGGCTTCACCCCGGATGGCCCGGAAGGCCAGGCTTCGCCAACGGCCACCACCTGCGAGCGGCTCCGGCAGGGC
>DASXZS010000003.1:0-3033 GCA_036501785.1 Acidimicrobiales bacterium
GGGCTCGTGCAGCTCGATGGTGATCTTCCGTTGCTCGGCCGCTGACTGGACCCGCTCCACCGCCTCGGCCATGACCAAGTTGATGTAAATGGGCTCGCGGGGCGGAGCCTCTTCCGACTCGATCCGGGTGAGGTCCAACAGGTCGTCGATGATCCGGCTGACCCGGAAGGCTTCGGTGTGGATCCGGGACGCCAGTCGTTGGCCGATCTCGGGATCGGGCTCGACGGTGAGGGTCTCGGCCAGCAGGCCGAGGGCGCCCATGGGCGTCTTCAGCTCGTGGCTGACGTTGGCCACGAAGTCGCGGCGGATCTCCTCCAACCGGCGGCGCTCGGAGATGTCGTCGATGATGGCGATCACCCCGAGGGGGCGCCGGCCGTCGTCGATCAGCCGGGTACTGACGTTGAGCGTCTGGCGGGGCGGCCCATAGAGGTCGAGGGTCCGCTCGGCCGAGCCGTCGTGCCAGGCGTTCTCGAGCAGCTCGGTCACCGCCTGGGTGGCCAGGGCATCCCCGTGCCTGGAGCCCATGAGGGCCATGGCCCGGGCGTTGCGGAACACCATCTCTCCGTTCTCGTCGCAGACGATGACCCCCTGGGGCAGGGTGTCGAGGGCGCGCCGGAGGCGGATTGCACCTGCGCTGGACTCGGCCACCGCCTCGGCCGCTTCCCCGGTGATCTGCTCGAGCTGGCTGAGGACCATCTCGACGCCTCTTTCGTTGGTGACGTCCACCCCCAGCCGGGAGGCCAGCGAGGTAAGCCGTTGTTGCAGGCTGCGGCGCCCGGAGCGCCGTCCCAACCAGGCGGCGATGACGATCAGGAGCACCACGACTACGCCCGCGGCGATGTACCAGTACATATAGCGGTGCTCCACCACCTCAGTGTTGCAGGTCGAAGACGGGCCTGCGCCAAGCCGCCCTCAGAGAGTCAGGTGACATAGAAACACATAAAAACTATTGAAAGAGCGTCTGGCCCTCCGTAGTCTGGCCCCATGACGATCTCCCGCTTTCTCCCCACCGATGTCACCCTCACCCCGGACACCGGCTCGCTTCCCGGCGGCCAGGTCCTCCAGCACCTCATGAACGGTTTGGGCGGGTGGGCCCTCGCCCTCGCCCTCGCCGGGCTGCTGATCGGCGCGGCCGCCTGGGCGCTCGGGTCGCACGGCCAGAACTACCAACAGTCCTTCGTGGGTCGCCGAGCCGTGCTCATCTCCGGGCTGGCCGCCCTGCTGATCGGCGCCGGGCCGGCCATCGTGAACTTCTTCTTCAAGGCCGGACAGGGCGTGCACTGACAGTGGGCGTACCCGCCATTCCGGGGCTCTCGTGCTCGTCGGCGGTCGCCGCGTTGGGGGCGTCAGGGTTGGGGCCGGCGTGCCAGAGCGCGCTTGGCGCCGCGGCCGGACCGGTGTCGTCGTTGCCCTCCCAGGTGGCCGGGTTCGGCGCCGACAGCGTCCTCAACGCCGCGGCCGACTGGGTCACCAGCGGCGCCACCTGGTTGCTCGGTCAGATCGGGAACGCACTGCAGTCCTCGACCCAGATCGATCTCGGTGCCTCCTGGTTCACGACCCATTTCGAGACCATGGCTGCGCTGGCCGGGGTGGTCATCCTGCCCTTGCTGTTACTCGGGATCGTCCAGGCCATCCACCGCCAGTCGACCTCGATGCTGCTCCGATCGATCCTCATCAACGTGCCGGTGGCCCTGCTGCTCACCGGAGCGGCGGTCAAGCTCGTCCAGCTGGGGTTGGCCCTGGTGGACGCCATGAGCTCGGACGTCGCCCACGGCGCCGGCCTCGACACCGGTCACTTCCTGTCCGCCACCGTCTCGGCGTTGAGCGGCCCGTTAGCCGGCGCCCCGGCCACTCCTGCGTTCGTGCTCTTCCTGGGAGGCCTGGCTGTCGTCTTCGGGTCCTTCCTCTTGTGGATCGAACTGATGGTGCGGGCGGCTGCCGTCTATGTGGCTGTCCTCTTCCTGCCGTTGGCCCTGGCCAGCTTGGCCTGGCCGGCCGTCGCCCACTGGTGCCGCCGTCTGGTCGACACCCTGGTGGGCCTGGTCCTGTCCAAGTTCGTCATCGTCACCGTGCTCAGCCTGGCCGTTAGCGCACTGGCTGGTGGGACCAACGGCCAGGGCAGCGGCGGGGGCTTCTCATCGGTCCTCGGTGGTGCCGCGCTGTTGTTCCTCGCAGCCGCCGCGCCCTGGGCGCTGTTCCGCCTGCTCCCCTTCGCCGAGGCCGCGGCGATCAGCCACCTCGAGGGCGTCGGTCTCCGGAGCACCCAGACCGTGGCCGGGCCGACCAAGCGCTTGGCCCAGTCCGCCCTGAAATCGGCTGGAGCCGGTGGTGGGGGCGCTGCGGGCGCGTTCGCCCTGGCCGCTGGGCAGGCGGCCGGCGCAGCGGGGAGGAGTGCCGCTGGCGGAGGAACCGAGGGTGGCGCCGACCGGCCGATGGGGGCATCGCCGGCCCGGTCGGCACCGGCCCCCGCCCGAGCCGTCGGGGAGGAGACCGAACCGGGATCGAGCGTGCCCTCCTACCCGGTATCGGAGCGGGGCTCGGATGCCTTCCGGAAGGCGTGGGACGAGATGGAGGCCGGGCTGGCCGGGGCGGCCGCCTCACCGTTGTCTGTCTCGACGGCACCGTCAGCGTCTTCTGCTGCGTCGTCATCGGCGCCGGGACCGGGCGCCTCGAAGACGAGCGTGAACGGCTCGAGCCGCCGACTCCCTGCCTCGTCGGGCTCCACCCGCCTCCATGTGCTCGGGCACGACGACCTGGGACCCCAGTTGCAGTGGCGCGGTGACCGGCCAGGCAGTGAGGGCGGCGGCGGCCGGCCAGCCGGCGAGGACGGCGGCGGTCCAGACGGCAAGGGCGGCGATCACCGTGGTTCGTGAGTTCAGCGACGAGCGGGTCCGCTACCGGTTCGGCCCGCTCGAGCAGCGGGGGCTGATCGCCGGCTGGCGCGGCGGGCAGATCGTCGCGGTGGCGGCAGGGCTGGTCATCGCCATGCTCTCCCTCCGGTCCCACCCGACCGTGGGCGGCGCGATCCTGGCG
>DASXZS010000004.1:0-2397 GCA_036501785.1 Acidimicrobiales bacterium
GAGGTACAGGTACTGCTTGGTGTCGGCCGCCACCTGACCGGGCTTGGTCAACAGCAGGGGGACGTAGCTGACGCCGGCCAGGACCAGCCACCACAGCCGGCCAGGGCGTCGGGCTCGCATCCGGCGGCAGTGTAGGGGGCCGCCGGTCACCGGTTCAGGACCACCAGCCAGGTAGGTTGCGAGAGTGTTGAGGCCCGAGTCCGGGACCGCCCGGCCCCGGCTGTCGCTGGCCGTGCTCTCGCTGGTGCTGTTCGTCACCTTCCTGGACAACACCGTGGTGGCGGCCGCCTTAGCGGACATCCAGGTGGGTCTGCACGCGGGCGTGAGCGCCCTGCAGTGGATCGTCAGTAGCTACGCCCTCACCTTCGCGGCGCTGATGCTCACCTTCGGCACCCTCGGGGATCATCTGGGCCGCCGGGCGGTGATGCTCGGGGGCTTGGGAGTGTTCACTGTCGGATCGATCATCGGGTCGGTCGCCACCACCAGCGGGATGCTGATCGGCGCCCGGGTGGTCATGGGGATCGGCGCGGCGGCGTCGGAACCGGGCACCCTGTCGATGATCCGCCAGCTCTACCCGGACCGCACCGAGCGAGCGCAGGCCCTGGGGGTGTGGGCCGCCGTCTCCGGCCTGGCCCTGGCCGCCGGGCCGGTCATCGGCGGGGCGCTGGTCGGCGTGTGGTCGTGGCGGGCCGTGTTCGTGTTCAACGTGGCGGTCGGACTAGTGGCCATCGTCGGCGTGTACGTGATCCTGCCCGAGTTGGCCAACCATGACCGGCGCCGGCTCGACATCGGCGGTTTCGTGCTGGGCGCCAGCGCCTTGACGGCGGCCACCTTCGCCACCATTGCCGGCGAGTCGTGGGGGTACGCCACCTGGTGGATCGCGTTGCTGTACGGGGCCGCGGTCGCGATGGGCGTCGCCTTCGTGGTGGTCGAACGCCGGGCGGAAGAGCCGGTGCTGGACTTGCATTTCTTCCGGGAGCGGGCCTTCACCGGCGGCAACGTGGTGGCGTTCACCGGGTACTTCGCCACCTTCGCCGTGTTTTTTTTCATCCCGTTGTATCTCCAGCTGATCGGCACCGCCTCCCCGTACGACGTGGCCTTGGACTTCCTGCCCATGGCCGCGGCCATGATCGCCGCCTCCGCTCTGAGCGGCCGGTGGGTGGCCCGGGTCGGGCCCGGCCTGCCGATGGCCTCGGGCTGCGCCGTCGCCGGCATCGGGATCCTGGTGACCAACTCCATGCTGTCGGCGAGCTCGGGCGTCGAGCTGTTCGGCTGGTCGTTGACGTTTGTCGGGGCCGGCTTGGGTGTGGTCATGGTGGCGGTGACGTCGTCGGTCCTGGGGGTCGTCCCGGCGGCGCGCTCGGGGATGGCGGCGTCGGCGGTCAACACCAGCCGAGAGCTGGGGGCCGTGGCCGGTGTCGCGGTTTTGGGCTCGGTCGTAAACGGTGTGCTCGTGACCAACCTGGTGCGCGAGCTGGCCCGCATTCCCGCTCTGCCTCCATCCCTGCGAGGTCAGGTGATCACCGCCGTGACGACGGGATCGGTCAACACCAGTTCGTCGACACTGCCGAAGACCGGCCCCATCGCCGCCATCGTCCAGGAGGTGCTCAACGCCGCGAACAAGTCGTTTTCCGATGCCCTCGACGTGGTGCTGATCCTCGCCGGCGCCCTCCTGCTCGGCTCGGCCGTCCTGGCCGCCGGCCTGATCCGCGGCTGGCGGGCGGTGAACAGCGAGGACTCTTAGGTGGCGGCCGGCGGTGGCCGGCGGGGGCCGGCGGTGGCCGGCGGGGGCCGGCGGTGGCCGGCGGGGGCCGGCGGCCCCGAGCGCGGCCAACTCCGACCCTTCGGCACGACTTGTGACCGATTGGCTCTTCTCTGACCGGTTATGTGTCTGTCAGACACATAACCGGTCAGAGATCGCCGGAACGGTCAGAGAATGGCGCACCCTTCGGACCCGGTCGCCCGGCCGAGTGCGGACGTCGGCTGGCGCAGACGCGGCGCGGAGAGCGCCTCGCTGGCGCGTCTGGCACACTGGGTGGCGACGGTGAGTCGGTCGGGTGGTCGCGGCCGGGCATGACCCGGTCGAGGAAGGTCGGGACTCCGCAGGGCAGGGTGCTGGCTAACGGCCAGTCGAGGCGACTCGAAGGAAAGTGCAACAGAGAGCAGACCGCCGATGGACGGCCGACCGCCAGCAATGGCCCGGCCGTCACAGGTAAGGGTGCAACGGTGCGGTAAGAGCGCACCAGCGTCCGGGGTGACCCGGGCGGCTCGGTAAACCCCACCCGGAGCAAGGTCAAGCGTGGGACGGCTGGCCCGGCCAATGTCCCCAGGTGGACCGCTCAGATGGATGGCCACCCATCCGGTCGGTAACGGCCCGGATGACAGAATCCCGCCTAC
>DASXZS010000005.1:0-6269 GCA_036501785.1 Acidimicrobiales bacterium
CTGGGGCACGAAGCCGCCCACCGCCTCCTCTTCTCCCGCCGGCGGCTCAACGACGTGGTCGGCCGCTGGTTCCTCGCCTACCCCGCCTTCACGCCCTTCGATCTCTATCGCCGCGCCCACATGGCCCATCACCGCGACGAGTTGGGGCCCGACGAACCCGACCTGAACCTGTACTCGGGCTATCCGATCGCGCCTTCGTCCCTGCGGCGCAAGCTGACCCGCGACGCCGTCGGAGTCTCCGGGTGGAAGAACCTGGCCCCGTTGCTCAAGGCCGCCACCCGACGTTCAGCTCGTGGTCTGGCCCTACGCATCCTCGGCGTGCAGGCCGCCATCTGGGCCGCCTTGTGGGTGGCCAGCGGCCGCTGGTGGCTGTACCCCCTGCTCTGGCTGGCGCCCTGGATGACCGTGTGGCGGGTGCTCAACCGCCTGCGGGCCATCGCCGAGCACGCCGGCATGGCCCGCTCCGAGGATCGCCGCCGGACCACCCATGTGGTGCGCCAGCGCCCCCTGGCCCGGTTCTGGATGGTGCCCTATCACACCGGCTGGCATCTGGCCCACCACGTCGACAGCGGCATCCCCTGGCGCCGGCTGCCGCAGCTGCACGCCGAGTTGGTCGCGGCCGGCTGGATCACCCCCGACTTGGAGTACCGCAGCTACCTGGCCCTGTGGCGGGCCCTGGCGGCGGGCTAACCGCCGGGAAAGCTCGCCCGGGCCCTTCAGCCGTGGCGGGTCCGCTCGTGGCGCAGGAGGTCGCCGAGCTCGCGCTCGTACGCGGCATAGGCGTCCCTCAGCCGGCGCCCGGGCCACCGTCCGGGCAGCAGCGAGGGTGGCAGCAAGGGGTCGGCTTGCAGGTGCCGGACGATGGCCGCGGTTACCACGAAGCGGCGGGCCGGTCGGGCCGCCCCGGCGAGCGCATCGAGCAGGGCCCGAGCGCGAACCGCCCATGCGTCGAGATCCCACAAGGAGGCGGCCACGGTGCGGTTGTCCACGTCGCCAGCGGGGGACTTGGCCTCGAAACGCCAGGCTCGGCCTTCCAGGCTGGCCGGCCAGTCGCGGCGCAGGTTGGCCGGCCGGGCCCAGATACCGCTGCGGATCTCGGCCAGGCGCAGCCCCGCCAACTCGGCGCCGAGCGCACCGCGTTCGACGGCGCTGCGAATGTCCGGGCTGGCGACCGCCAGCTCCCAGGTGCCCCGCCACGGTCGGGTGACCGGGCGGCGGGCGTCATCCTGGCGGCGCTGGCGGGCCACCAGTCGGTCGCTGAGCCGGTAGCCGCCCCCCTCCGCCATTACGTCGCCTTCGGCCGTCAGGCGGGACAGGGCCACCCTCGCCGTCCCCTCGGAGATGTTGAACACCTCGGCGGTGCGTACGAGCGAGTGCACCGGCAACAGCGGGGGATGGGTGCCCAGCAGGACCGACAGCACCACCGAGCGCGCCGTCAGCGGGCGCAAGCCCAGCTCGTCCTCGCCGGCGGCGTCCGGGTGTCCGGCGACGTCCGCAGGCTCCGTCGACCGGACCGGGTCCGGTTCGGGCCACTCCGCGCCGCCAGCTTCGTTCGGGGTGGGCTGGCGGGTCGGCCCAGCTTGGCTCACGGGCGCTGGTGCCGGCCCCGGAAGTGGCCCAGACGGTAACCAGCCCAGCCCGCGATGCCCGCCACGACGAGCAACTCGATCACGTGCAAGATGGCGAACACCGCCCCGGCCACGACCCACGCCACCGCGCCGATGGCCAGCACGCCGACGACGATCAGGGCCATGTGACCCCCGACCGAGCGAGGCCGGCGGCCCTCCGGCGCATAGACGGCATCCGGCTGAGCCACCGGGCCCGACGCCGGCCTACGCGGCCTCCCCGGGCTGCCGCCGACACTGCGGCCCCGACCGCGGCGGGCCAGAGTCCGCCCAGCCTCAACCTCTACTTGAGGTTGAGTTCCAAGGGTGCGGCAGATCAGGCACTCTGAGGGGGAGAACCCGTGGGGGCAGGTCGCGCTCATCAGTCGACCGGTACCAGCGCCGGCGGATTGCGCTGGTCCTCTTCCCAGGACAGGGCACACGCGGTCGAGCAGAAGCGCTGGACGCTGCCATCCGGCCCGAACCGGGTGTCGAGGCCGGTGAGCGCCGGCAGCACCAGCCCACAGCACGGATCGGTGACCATGTCGGGACCGGTGCCGACCTCCAGCACGCTGGCCTCGAGCGGCCGGTCGAAGCCCTGGGCCGTGTAGGCGCAGGACTCGGCGACAGCGACCCAGCGGGGGGCGTGGCTGACCACCTCCCGGGTGGCCAGCACCTGACCGGGGGTGGCCGCGTCGCACAATCGGGACGCCACGTTCGTTGCCCGGCCGATGTAGTCGTCGCCCTCGAACATGATGACCGGGCCGCCTGCCAGCCCGGCTCGGAGTTCGAGGGGCATGGTTTCGGGCGCGGTGGAGCCCAGTTCGAGCACCATGGCGACCACCGCCGGGGTATCCCCCGAGCTCAGCATGGCGCCGTCGCCGAGCCATTTGGTCACCCGGACCCCCCTCCGGGCTGCGATCTCGCGCACTCGGGTGCGGAAGCTGGCGAGCATCACCACGGTGCGCTCGTCGCCGAAGTGCTCCGTGAAGGAGGTGAACCCGCACAGGTCCACGAAGGCGAAGCAGCGCTCTACTCGCATGTCACCATGGTGGGCGACCGGCCGGGCCTGCACAAGCCGGTGTTGGCGGGCGTCAGAGCGGTCGGAGCTAGGCGACGCGGCTGGCGAGCACGAACCAGGAGCCCATCGGCACCACATGCACCGTCGCCCCGGTGTAAGGCGCTTCGACGATGTCACCGCCACCTACGTACATGGCCACGTGCTGGCCGGGGTCGGACGGGAATACCAGGTCGCCTGGCTGCAGGTCCGCCATGGAGATGTGGGTGGTGTCCGCGTACTGGGCGCCGCTGAAGTGCGGGAGGGAGATGCCGACCTGGGCGTACGCCCACATCACCAGGCCCGAGCAGTCGAACGTGTTCGGTCCGGCGGCGCCCCAGACGTATTCGTCGCCCACCCGGCTTTCGGCGGCGGCCACCGCGCCCGACGCCCCGCTCCCGACCGGCGGCGGCGAACTGAAGGACGGCAGCGGCGACGGGCCGCTGCCGGGGTCACTCGAGGCGGGGGCGGATACCTGGAGGGCCGGCGCCGCGGCCGCGGCCGCCGCCGCGGCCTGGGCCGCTTGGGCGGCCTGCGCGGCTTGGGCGCGGGCTTGGGCGGCGGCGGCCGCGGCCCGGGCTTCAGCGGCTTGCTGCTGAGCGACGAGCACCGCGATCTGTCCGGTGTCCTGGTTGAGAGCACCTTGCAGCTGGTTCTGGGCGGCTTGGGCGGAGCCGCGGTCCCGGGCTACCTGCTGGACCTCGGCCTGGGCGGCCGTCGTCTGCTGCTGGAGGTTCGCTTTGGCCGCCTGGTCCCGCACCGCGGCCAGGCGGTATTGGTCGATGGCGTCATTTTGGTTGGTGGCCAGGCTGTTGACGTACTCGGCCCGGAGCAGGCTGTTGGTGGCGTCGGTGACGGCATTGCCCCCCGAAGTAAGCGGGTTGTTGCCACCGTGTACGTACGCGTTAACGGCGTCGGCTTGCAGGGCGGTGCGAGCCACGGAGGCATGCGAGTTTGCGGCGGTCAGCTGATTTTGGGCTTGGTTGACCTTCGTCTGCAGCGCCTGCACCGCCAGTTGGTCGGCGTCGTATTGCTCGCCGAGCGCGGCTTCTTGGCGGCCGAGGGTTTGGATGCGGGCCGCGAGAGCGCTGGCCTGAGCCTTGAGATCCGAGATCTGATCTGCGGAGGCTCGGGGAACGACAAGAGCGGAGGTCAGCACAACCGACGCGGTCACAGCCAAGACCCGACCCGCGTGCCGACGGAAAATCCACGTGCACGTAGTCACAACGGGCGGTTACCTTAGGCGAAGCCGTTCCCCCAGATCAAGGCTTTGCCGCGGTCCGGGGTCCCAGGGTCGATCCCGAAACGTCCGTCGGCCCCGAAATGTCAGCTCAGCCGTTCGACGATCATGGCCATTCCTTGGCCGCCGCCGACGCACATCGACTCCAGCCCGATGGCCTTGTCCTCGGCCTGCAGCCCATTGATCAGGGTTGTCATGATGCGGGCTCCGGTCATGCCGAACGGGTGGCCGAGGGCGATAGCGCCCCCGTGCACGTTGAGCTTCTCCTCGTTGATGCCGAGCTGGCGAGCGGAGGGCACGACCTGCGCTGCGAAGGCCTCGTTGATCTCCACCAGGTCTACGTCGTCGATGGTCATGTTGGCCCGGCGCAGGGCCTGCCGGCAGGCCTCCACCGGCCCGAGCCCCATGATCTCCGGATCGAGGGCGGTGACCCCGGACGAGATGACCCGGGCCAGCGGTGCTATACCCAGTTCCTTGGCTTTGGCGTCGCTCATGACGATGACCGCAGCGGCGCCGTCATTGAGGGGGCAGCTGTTGCCGGCGGTGATCTCGCCGTCGGGCCGGAAGGCCGGCTTGAGCTCGGCCAGTTTCTCGACCGTCGTGCCTGGGCGTGGACCGTCGTCGACGCGGACTTCGGTGCCCTCCGCGAGCGTGAGTGGGCTGATCTCCCGCTCGAAGAACCCGTTCTCCTGCGAGGCGACGGCGCGCTGCTGGGAGCGCGCCGCGAAGACGTCCATGTCGTGACGGCTGACCTTTTCCAATTCCCGTACATTCTCGGCCGTCTGGCCCATGGCGATGTAGATGTCAGGCAGCCCCAGCGCCGGCGTCCACGGTTCGCCCGACCCGAGCGACCGTGCCGCGCTGCGCTCCTCGGCTTGTTTGAAGAGAAGGTTGTGGGTGTCCGCGATCCCGTCGGCCATGCCCTGAGCGAAGCGGCTCACGGCCTCTACCCCGGCGGCGATGAAGACATCCCCCTCGCCGGCCTTGATGGCGTGGGCGGCCATGCGGATGGTCTGCAGGGACGACGAGCAGTACCGGTTGACGGTCGTGCCTGGGACGGTCGGTAACCCGGCCAGCAGGGCGACCACCCGGGCCATGTTGTAGCCGGCCTCGCCCGCCGGCTGGGCGTTGCCGAGCAGCAGGTCCTCGACGAGGGCGGGGTCGAGGTCGGGCACCTTGGCCAGCACCGCCTTGACGATCTGCGCCGCCATGTCGTCGGGTCGCAGGCTGACGAGGGAACCTTTGAACGCCCGCCCGATCGGGCTCCGGGCAGTGGCAACGATGACGGCCTCAGGCATGGGTTCCTCCTCGGGTTGGCGCGGCAACCGGGCTTCGCCCGGCCCCGCCCCAGTAGTAGCCCAAGACCGGCGCCACGCGCTAGGCGGATAGCCTGGCGCCGATGACCGATGTCACCGTGTCTCCGGTCCGCAGCGACCCGATGCTCGACGGCGACCACGAGCGCATGGCCCACATCGTGCTCGAGGGTTTCAAGCCCGAGGACGGGGATTTCGTCTCCGCCGGGCCCTCGGTCGTGGAGGGCCTCGTCAACGGCACGGCCGTCAAGGCCTTGTGCGGCAAGGTCTGGGTGCCTGGTCGCGACCCCAAGAAGTACCCACTGTGCCCCACCTGCAAGGACATTGCCGAGGCCCAGGGCTGGAAGCTGCCGGCGTCGTAACGGCTGGTCAGACCGGGTCCGGCCGGACCAGTCCGGCCGGGGCGGGCGTCGAAACGGTCAGAGCTCGCCGCCGCCCTCCCTGGAAGACGAGAAGCTTGTCCGCTCCGATACCAAATTCCGCGTCAAAGGGGACAAGCCTCGCGGGCGTGGCCCCCAGCCGGCCTACCTCGGCCCGGGCGCCGGCGCCGGCTCCGGCGGGGGGAACGGCGCTCCCGCCGCGATGAGCCGCTGCATCGCCATCACCCGAGCCGGGCGCCGGACACCGAGGGCCGCCACCAGCCGCCCATCCCGACCGTAGGCCGCCACGAACCGCTCGTCCTCAGGGTCGCCGTCAATGATCGCCACCACGTCGCCCGGCCGGGTCTCGCCCACGAACTGGATCTTGGCGCCGTGCTGGTCGGACCAGAAGTACGGCGTCGGGGCGTAGAGGGGCGCCGCCTCGCCGTCCCGGAGGGACCGGGCCGCGGTCTCGGCCTGGTCGGCGGCGTTCGTCCAGTGTTCGATGCGGACGGTGGCCTGAAACGACTGGTAGCCCGGATGCGTCCACCGGGCCACGTCCCCGACGGCCACGATGTCGGGCTGGGGCTGGCCGCCGGCGAGGACCCGCAGCCGGCCGTCGGCGAGGACCCCGTCCGCTACGTCGACGCCCGACCCTTCCAGCCAACCGGTTGAGGGCGCCACCCCGACCCCGAC
>DASXZS010000006.1:0-13101 GCA_036501785.1 Acidimicrobiales bacterium
CAAGGCCGGACCGGGTCTGTCCGATGTCGCCTACTTCATCGGCTCGGCCCTGCTGCCCGAGGACCGCCGGGAACACGAGCACCAGCTGGTACGGGCCTACCACCAGCATCTGACCGCAGCGGGAGTGGCGCTGGCGTGGAGTGACTGCTGGGCGGGGTACCGGCGCTACAGCCTCGACGGTCTGATCATGGCGATTGCCGCCTCCATGCTGGTGGCGCGGTCGGCGCGGCACGACGACATGTTCATGGCTCTGGCCAACCGGCACGCCCGCCAGGCGCGGGACCTGGGGACCGAGGAGTTCCTCGGGGGTTACCGTCGGGGGCAGTAGGCCGGCTCGGACGGGTGGAGAACCGACGCGGTGAGGTCCAGGGGTCCGGTTGACGGGGATGTGATCGACGTCCACCCGCCGGGAGCCTGGGCCAGGCATGCTGTCCCGGTGCTGACCGACCAGAAGGTGGTGTAGCGGACCCGCACCGTGACCGGGCCCGGACCGGTGACACGGAGGTCCACGTGATCCGGGGCCAGGGCCGTCAGGGTCGCCGGGCCGCTGACCAGGCCGGGGCTGCCGACGACGTGCCACAGGTGCCACTGCGGGGTCTGCCACACCAGCAGCAGGTTGGGGACAGCGGCGGTCTCGAGCAGGTGGGCTTCGGTCAGGGCGGCGTAGTCCAAGGGCGCGTTCGGGAGGGCGACCCAGGTGATGCCGTTGGTGTCCAGCCAGGCCGCGTAGGAGGCTGGCGTCAGGGCGCCGGTGGTGTAGAAGAGGGGGTTGTTGGCGACGTCGAGCTGTCGTTCCCAGCCTCGGGCCAGGGATACGTGGGGGGCCACGAAGGCCGCCTCCCAATGCTCGAGGGTGGGGGGGACCTCCACCCGCACGGGGCCGGGCGATACCGCGCTCAACTCCTGCAGGAGGGGTTGGTAGAAGCTGGCGTGCATTTCGGGGACACTGGCCGGCGAGGTCACGATCGTCTTGCTCGGCGCCCACTGCCACGCCGCGAACGGGACGACCAGTACCACGGCCGCGGCTCGCCAGCGGGGGGCGAGCTCGATCGTGCGGCCTCCGGTTATCCGGCTCAGCAGCCGGGCCGGGCTGAGCCGGGCCAGCGCCGGCCCGGGCGCGGTCAGGAAGCAGGCCAGCAAGGGCACCCCTATGGTGGCCGCCAGCCGGGGGGCGTTCCCGCCCAGTGGATTAGGGACCAGGAAGGAAAAGAGCGACGCCGCCGCGTACAGCAGGGCCCCCAGGCGTACCGCCGGCGTGGTGCGCACCAGCGGAGTCAGCGCGGTCAGGCACAGCAGCTCGGTCACGACCAGCCCGGTCCACGGGAACGGGAAGGCGCCGTCGCCGGGGAACAGCACCCCGATGAGCAGGATCAGGCCCAGGCTGATGGCGGCGGTGGCGATCAGCCAGCTGCGCCGGCCGGTCCCGTAGGCCGCCCACGCCAGGCAGACCATGGCTAAGAAGGCGGCCGCCAACGGCGAGCACAGCGCGGCCAGGGTGCCCAGCGCCAAGGCGTGCGGCCGGCGGCCCCGCTGCAGGGCCACCAGGGCGGCGAGGCCGAAGGCCTCGCCGCAGAGGAAGGGCAACTCACCGATAGCCACGGGGAGCAGGGTGGAGATGGCGAAATACCAGGTACCAAGCGGCCGGCTGCCCAGGTAGGTGGACACCACCCGGTCGAAGCTCCAGGTGGCCAGCACCGCGGCCGCCACCGACACCACCGGGATCCCCACCAGGGCGCCGATCACCGGGAATAGGACGCTGTAACCGAGCGGGAAGTTGCCGCCGTACCAGCCGCTGTCCCACAGGGTGAGGCCGTGCAGCTTGAACTCCGTGACCCGGTAGGCCTGGGCGGCCTGATCGACCCCGCGCCAGCCCAGAATGCAGACCGTGGTGGCCAGGACCAGGGTGAGCAGCGCCGGTCCGGCCGCCACCGCCTGCTCCCGCCACCAGGTGCGGCCCATCGACGGGCTGGGGGGCGAGGGGTAAGTAAAAGCCATGGTAAAGTCGGCGAGCGCCCAGCAGTCTAGGTGTCGCGCCGCTGCTGGCGTCGTACCATTCCGGTTCCACCGATCGGCGGGCTGTCCGCTGGTAGGGTCACACCGCCGCCGGCACCGCTCATGAGCACCGATCTCCGCCCTACGACGACCGACTCGGAGCACTGGTCCCCCAACGGCTCACGTCGCCTGCGAGGGCCTCGGTTGCGGGCGCCCGCTTTCAAGCGGCGGCCCAAACGGTGGATCGCCCTGCTGGCCGTGCTGGTGGTGGTGATCCCCACCCTCGATTCCTACGGCCAGGCCCTGACCGGTCCCGGCAACGACGCCCTCAGCATCCGCTCGGTGGAGTGGCTGCGCAGCCACCATTTCCGTTGGGCCGTCAACGACGTCGAGAACTTCTGGTACACCCACCACCAGCCCAAGAAGGGCGGCGCGGTGAGTTCCGCCCTCAAGGCCCAGATCGCCGGCGGCCGGCCGGTCGTGCCCCACTCGCCGGCGGCCGCGGTCGGCGCCCTCACGCCGCCGGCGCCCCTGACGCCCCTGGTGGCCGATCCGCTGGCCGGCGAAGGCCAGTGGCGGCCGCTCGGCCGCCTCGTCAAGGGCGTACCGGCCATGTACGCCACCTACCTACGGCCGGACGCGGTCCACACCAGCCTGGTGACCGCGGTGGCCTGGATCGATCCCAAGCTGGTCAAGGTGGTCCAGTACGCCGGCGCGGTGGAGCCGGGGGGGACGGGCTGGGCCCACCAGCTGCCGATAGACCCGTCCGTGCGCCCGCAGCTGCTGGCCGCGTTCAACTCCGGCTTCAAGATGGAGGACGCCGAGGGCGGCTACTACGACTCCGGCCGCTACGCCCGGCCCCTCCGTACCGGCGCCGCCACCTTCTGGATCGACGCCAACGGAACCCCCCACATCGGCCAGTGGGGGCGGGACGTCAACATGTCGCCCAACGTGGTGATGGCCCGGCAGAACCTCGACCTGATCGTCGACGGTGGCCAGGCCGCAGCCGGCGTGCAGAACAACGACCCGGCCCGTTGGGGCTACACCGTCGGCAACGCCGTGCTGGTCTGGCGCTCCGGGCTCGGCGTTACCGCCAACGGGGCGCTGGTGTACGTGGGCGGCCCGGGCCTGAGCGCCTACGGCCTGGCCCAGATGCTGGTCCGGGCCGGCGCGGTGCGCGCCATGGAGCTGGACATCAACTCGGACTGGGTGGACTTCTTTACCTATGCCCCCGGACCGGTCGGTGCCCCACCCGGCGACCTGACGGTTAACAAACTGCTGGTCGACATGCGGCCGTCGACCAGCAACTACCTGAGCGCCAGCAGCCGGGACGGCGTGATCCTGTTCTCCCGCTACTAAACGGGGCCTACACGGTGATGTCGTCCGCCGCCGGAATCGGAGATGCTGTCGCCGCGGCCCCTCACCGTACGCTGGCCGGCATGTGCGGCCGCTACACCTCCACCTCCACCGTCGAGTCCCTGGCTCAGGTCTTCGAGGTCGACGAGGTCCGCACCGAACCGCTACCACCCCGCTACAACGTCGCGCCCACCCTCGACGTCTATGCGGTGGCCTTGCGGGGTCGCCAGGACCCGGAAAAAGGTCCCCGCCGGGCGCTCGGCACCTTCCGCTGGGGGCTGGTCCCGTCCTGGGCGAAGGATCCGTCCGTGGGCAGCCGGATGATCAATGCCCGGGCGGAGGGGATCGCCAGCAAGCCGGCCTACCGCTCGGCGCTGGCCCGCCGGCGGTGCCTGATCCCGGCGGACGCCTTCTACGAGTGGGAGCGGCGCACCGGCCGCGACGGCCGTCCGGCGGGGAAGCTGCCCTACGCCGTCCGCCGCCGCGACGGCCAACCGATGGCGTTCGCCGGCGTGTGGGAAGTGTGGCGGCCCGAGACCGAGCCGGAAGCCGACCTGCTGCGCACGTGTGCCATCGTGACCACCCGGGCCAACGAGCTGATGGCGCCCATCCACGATCGCATGCCGGTGCTCCTGGCTCCCGACGACTGGTCCAGCTGGCTCGACCCCGGCACTGATCTGGGCACTGTCCAGGGGCTGCTGGTGCCGGCGCCGGACGAGTGGTTCGAGGTGTATCCGATCAGTTCGCTGGTCAACAACGTCCGCAATGACGGGCCCGAACTGCTCGAACCCCTGCCCCCGCCTACATCTTGACTGCTGGCCAGGCGTCGACGGACTCGGTGCGGCCGAAGACCTCCAGCCCGGCGGCCGCGGGCGTCTGCCGGTTCCACAGCCACAGGTAGAGGCCCGACGCCGGGCCCCGCACCGCGGCGTCCGCCTTCACGGTTCGCACCGCTCTCGTCCCCGGGGCCGGACTCCGCAAAGGGACAGGCGGGTCGGTCGGTCCGTTTCCCCGGACCGGCCGAACCCGGGCGGACCTGGCCCCGTCTACCCTCCGAGGTCGTCGCGGCGGGGGAGGGTCTTGGCGACTGCGGCGGCGATGCCGGGACCGTCGAGGCCCAGCTGGGCCAGGATCACTTCGGGCGTGCCGTGGGGGATGTAGGCGACCGGCACACCGAGGGTCAACACCGGCGGGCCGGTCCGGCTCTCGTGCAGGTCGGCGACGGCGTCGGCGATGAGCGAACCGGCACCGCCGGCGCGCACCCCGTCCTCGATGGTCACGATCAGGTCGTGGCGGCCGGCGTCGGCGATCATCTGCGGGTCGAGGGGGCGCACCACCCGGACGTCCCATACCGTGACCTCTTCGCCGTCGGCGGCCAGCAGCTCGGCGGCCTCCTCGGCGGCCTCCAGCATCTTGCCCACGGCCAGCAGGCACACCGACCCGGGCTGCCCCGGCTGGCCGGTGCGGGCCTTGCGGGCGCTCAAACCGTGACCAACCTGGTCCGGCCCTACATACCGAGCCGCGGTCCGGGGCCACCGGATGGCCGCCGGCCCGGTCAGCCCCAACGCCGTCTCGAGCATGACGCCCACTTCTTGGGCGGACGACGGCGCGAAGATCGTCATGCCGGGGATCTTCAGGCACAACGCCATGTCCAGCACGCCGTGATGGCTGGCCCCGTCGGGGCCGGTGATCCCGGCCCGGTCGAGGGCGAAGATGACCGGCAGCCCGTGCAGGCCGACGTCGAGGTTGGCCTGGTCGAAGGCGCGGCTGAAGAAGGTGGAGTACACGGCAACCACCGGTCGAAGGCCGCCCATGGCCATGCCCGCCGCCGACGTGGCTGCGGTCTGCTCCGCGATCCCCACGTCGAAAAACCGGTCCGGCCACCGGTCCGCAAACGGCAGCAGCCCGGTCGGTCCCGGCATGGCGGCGGTCACCGCCACCACGTTCGGGTAGCGCTCGCCGACGTCGAGCATGGCCTCGTTGAAGGCCTGGGTGTAACCCTTGAGCAGGTGCTGCTCGGCGCCCGGCCCCACCGCGGGGTCGAACACGATGGCGTCGTGCAGGCACTTCTCGTCGTCGTCCTCGGCGGGCGGGTAGCCCCGGCCCTTCTGGGTGCGGACGTGCACCACGATGGGACCGTCGAATTCGGCCGCTTGGCGCAGGGCCACCTCCATGCCGGCGATGTCGTGACCGTCGATCGGGCCCACGTACCGCACGCCCAGGGCCTCGAAGAAGGCGGGGGGCTCGATCACTTCTCGCACCGCGGAGTACAGGCCCTGCAGGCTGCTGTAGGCCAGATTGCCGACCCCAGGCAGGTCGCGCAGGCCTTCCTCGACGCGGGCCCGGACGGACGACAGCCCGGGATGGAGGCGGATCTTGGTGAGGCTCTCGGACAAGCGGGAGACGGTGGGGGCATAGGAACGGCCGTTGTCGTTGAGCACCACGACCACCCGGCTGCCGCTGTGGCCCAGGTTGTTGAGCCCTTCGAAGGCCATGCCGCCGGTCATGGACCCGTCGCCGATGACGGCGACGACCCTCCGCTCTGGTGTGCTGCTGCGGGCCACGGCGGCGGACAGGCCGTGGGCGTAAGAGAGGATCGTCGAGGCGTGGCTGTTTTCCACCCAGTCGTGTACCGACTCGGCCCGGGACGGGTAGCCCGACAGGCCGCCGCTCTGCCGCAGGGTCGAGAACATCTCCCGCCGCCCGGTGACGATCTTGTGGACGTAGGCCTGGTGGCCGGTGTCCCACAGGAGGATGTCGCGCGGCGAGGAGAAGACCCGATGCACGCCCAGGGTCAATTCGACCGCGCCCAGGTTGGAGCCCAGGTGCCCGCCGGTCACCGAGACCGACTGGACGATAAAGCTGCGGATCTCGCCGGCCAGCACGGCCAACTCGTCGTAGTCGAGCTTGCGCAGGTCGGTCGGGAAGTTGATCGACTCCAACAGCATCGCCTTAGGCTACCCCGTGCCCCGGGCCCGGTTGCGGCGCCGCGCCCGCGACCCCCCTCCCGACCCCCACTTGCGACCCCGATCCCGACCCCCGTTTGCGACCCCGATCCGACCCCCGATATCGCCCACCATCAGCGGTCCCGGCCGATGACGAACTGGGCCAACTCCTCCAGCGCCTGGCGGGCCTCGGGAACGACCGGGAGGGCGGCCAGGGCGTCACGAGCTGTGGCTGCCAGGCGGGCGATGGTCGACTCCACCTCCTGGCGGGCGTTGGTGGCGTCGATGACTTCCCGCAGTTCGACCGCCTCGGCTTCAGAGAGGTCGGCTGCCCCGAACCGGGCTGCGAACAAGCGGGCCCCCGCGCCCGACGCACCGGCCCGGGCCAAGCTGGCCAGCAGGGTCGGCTTGCCCTCCCGCAGATCGTCGCCGACCGGCTTCCCCGTGACGGCCGGATCGCCGAACACCCCGAGCAGGTCGTCGCGGAGCTGGAACGCCTCACCCAGCGGCAGGCCGAAAGCTGAAAGCGGCCCGCGCCGATCCTCCATCTGTTCCGGCGCCGCCAGGGCCGACCCGAGGTGGAGGGGACGCTCGACGGTGTACTTGGCCGTCTTGTACCGGCAGATGCGCCAGGCCCTAGCGACCGCCTCGTCGGCCGCACCGCCCGACCCATCGCCGCTCCACAGGGCGGCGCCGAGGATGTCCAGGTACTGCCCGACGTTGACCTCCAGGCGCACCTCGTCGAAGATCTCGCCGGCGGCGGGCGGGGCCCCGGCCAGCAGCCGGTCGCTGTACACCAGGGCCAGGTCGCCGAGCAGGATGGCTGCCCCGGCCCCGAAGCGCTCGGGGTCGCCGTGCCAGGCTCGGTCCCGGTGGCGGGCCGCGAACTGCACGTGCACGGTGTCGGCCCCGTGCCGGCGGGCGGAGCCGTCGATGACGTCGTCGTGCAGGAGGGCGGCGGCGTGCAGCATCTCCAGGGCCGCCCCGGCGTCGATCACCTCCGCCGCTGACGGGTCGCCGCCGGCACCTACGAACGACCAGTAGCAGAACGCCGGCCGGAGCCGCTTGCCGCCCGACAGCACTGTCGACTGCAAGTTGGCCAGCGGCTCTCGCAAATCGAGATCTACGCCTGCCCAGCGCTCGACCTCGGGCGTGAGCAGCCGGTCGAGGCGGGCGTCCACCTGGCTGGCGATGCCGGTCAGGGAGGGGGGCAGGCCCCCGCTCGGCGTCAGGTTCGCGAGCGGGCGGGTGGCGCCAGCTCCGAGACCGCGGGAGTGAGGGCGGCCTGCCGGCGGGCGTAGCGGCGGTCCAGCCCGGTGGTCAGCGCCACGGCCAGCAGATAGGACACACCCAGCAGGAGCAGCCCGGCGATCACGTCCGCGAAGTAGTGATTGGCGGTGACGACGATAATGAAGATGGTGACCAGTGGGTACAGGACCAGCAGCCCCTTCGCCCACCAGGTCCGGACCAGCGGGAACAACGCCACCGCACACCACGCCGACCAGCTGGTGTGCAGGCTGGGCATGGCGGCGTACTGGTTGGAGACGTCATTGACCGGGCCGGACGAGAAGTTCCACAGCCCGCCGATCTGCTGCAACGTATCCACGAAGCCGTAACCGACGGGCAGCAGCCGCGGCGGCAGGAGCGGGAAGAACGAGAAGCCGATCAGGGCCAGCCCGGTCGTGATAGCCAGGGTGTTGCGCCACAGGCGGTACCGCTCCGGAAACCGGAAGAACAGGAGCAACAGCACCGCCCCGACGGCGACGAAGTGGATCGTCCCGTAGTAGTCGTCGCACAGGCGGACCAGTTCCCGGTAGTGCAGGAACCAGTGCTGGAGGTTGGCCTCGTGGAACAGGCCGAGATGCCGTTCGAGGGTGATGATCCGGCGGGCGTTGGTGCTGGCCTGAAAATACGACACCGGCTCGTCGCCGCGCAGGTCCCGGACGAGGGTGTACAGCCCGTAAAAGATCGCGACTATCACGACCTCGCGCCACCAGTGCGATCGCTGGACCGGGCGGGCGGCGTCAGATCCGGAGGTCGCCGGCGAACTCACGGGTGGGGGCGCGCATCGATGTCGGGTGTCACCCTACTGGCCTGATGGCTGACTCTTAGGGTCGATGAATTCCGTGGCACCATGGGTGGGTGCACGGGTCGCGGCGTAACCGAGCGCTGGCCACGGCGGCTGCGGCCCTCGTCATCGCGGGCCTGGCGACTGCCGAGTTACTGAAAGCCCAGCCCTCACAAGAGGGCGGTCGAGGCCACGCGGTCGAGGCGGTGGTGGCGCCGCGACCGGCCCCCAAGCCCGCTGCGGCGGCGACCCGGCCCACGCCCACGCCCGCGGTCCCGGCCCCGACGCTGATCGCCACCCTCAAGGCCGCCCTGGCCTACCGCCAGCTCCCGGGTGGGCCGGTGGCGGGCACTCTTCCGGCCACCAACCCGTTTGGCGCGCCCGAAGTGCTGGCGGTGGTGGGCCGGCCGTCCGCGTCCGGCTGGGCCCAGGTGGAGCTGCCGATCCGGCCCAACGGCAGCAGGGGATGGATCCCGGTCGCCGACGTGACCATGTCGGCGACGTCTTACCAGGTGGTCGTCAACGTGGCAGCCGACACTGTGACCGTCACAGACGCCGGCCGGCTGGTCCTGACCACCGCGGCCGCGGTCGGCAAGCCGTCGACGCCCACCCCGACCGGGCACACCTACCTATGGGAGCTCATCCGCCCCGACGACCCCAACGGGGCCTACGGGCCGTACATCTTCGGCCTGGGCTGGTTCTCGAACGCCTACGCCGTGTTCAACGGCGGCGACGCCCAGATCGGCATCCACGGCCAGGACGAGCCCTCGTCGGTCGGCCATCCGGTGTCGCACGGCTGCGTGCGGGTCGAAAACCCGGTGATCTCCCAGCTGGCCGGCATGCTGCCGCTGGGCACGCCCGTCACGATCGTCTAGCGGGCCTTCTCCATAAACCGACCCGGGTTGACGAGCACCCGCGTCACCCGTCCGGCCGCCACCAGGCCGCAGGCGTCGTTGACGCTGGTGTTGAAGACCAGCCGCCGGCCTTCACTCCGGTCCAGCGTGGCGGTCGCCACCACCCTGCTCCCGACCGATATGGGCGCCAGATGGGTGAGCTCCACCCGGAAGCCGACGGTCGTCTCATCGGCGTTGAGGTGGCCGGCCAGGGCCGCTACTGACGCCTGCTCGCACAGCTGCACCAGCCGCGGCGTGGCCAGCACGGGCACGTCGCTGGTGCCGAGGGCGGCGGCCGTGTCGGCATCGGTCACGACCAGTTCGGCCTGACCGCAAAGACCAAAGGTGACGGACACGAGTAGTAACGGTATGCGGGTACCCTCGCTGTGTTCCAATGCCGGCCAAACCGGGAGCCCCCGTGATCGACGAATCCGTAGTCCAATCCGTGCTCGGCGCCGCGCTGCGAACCGGCGGCGAGTTCGCCGAGGTGTTCGCGGAGGACCGGCGCGGCACCGCCGCCCGTCTCGATGATGGCCGGGTCGAGGATCTGGCGTCGGGCCGGGATCGCGGCGCCGGCATCCGGGTGATCGTCGGCGAGACGACCGGTTTCGCCCACACCAGCGACCTCAGCGAGACGGGTCTGCGGGCGGCGGCAGAGGCGGCCGCTGCGGCCGCCCGCCAGGGTGGCGGCGGGGTGCGCACCGTGGCCCTGAGCCGGGTCTCGGCGCCGGCGCCCAACGACGTCACCATCCTGCCTGAGACCGTCGCCAAGGCCGAGAAGGTGGCGCTGCTGCGGCGGGCCGACGAGGCGGCCCGGGCCGCCGGCGGGGCGATCCGCCAGGTCACCGCCATCTACGGCGACAGCCGCCGCCGCATCCTGGTTGCCAACAGCGAGGGCGTCCTCGCCACCGACGACCAGGTCAAGAGCCGCTTCGCGGTCTCCTGCGTTGCAACCGGCGACACCGGATTGCAGACCGGACGCGAGTCGGTGGGGGCCACGGTCGGCTTCGAGATGTTTGACAGGGTGCTCATCGAAGACCTGGCCCGCGCCGCCGCCACCCGGGCCCTCACCAAGCTGGCCGCCCGCCCCGCACCGTCCGGGACCCTGCCCGTGGTGATCAAGCAGGGCAGCGGTGGCGTCCTTTTCCATGAAGCCTGCGGGCACGGGCTCGAGGCCGATCACATCGCCAAGGACGTGTCGGTCTTCAGGGGGAGGGTCGGTGAAAGGGTGGCCAGCCCGCTGGTCACGCTCGTCGACGACGGCACCATGGGTCCGGAGTGGGGAGCCCTCGCCATCGACGACGAGGGCCATGCAGCGGGGCGGAACGTACTCATCGAGAACGGGATTCTCACCGACTACATGTGGGACTGGTTGCGGGCCCGCAAGGAGGGCCGGCCCAGCTCCGGCAACGGTCGACGGGAGAGCTACCAGCACCTGCCGATGGTGCGCATGACCAACACCTACGTGCTGGCCGGGGCCGAGGATCCCGACGAGATCGTGCGCCAGACCCCCCACGGGGTGTACGTGGCCCAGCTCGGCGGCGGCCAGGTCAACACCGCCACCGGCGACTTCGTGTTCGGCATGACCGAGGCCTACCTGATTGAGGACGGGCGGATCACCGAGCCCCTGCGCGACGCCAACCTGATCGGCAACGGACCGGACGTCCTGCGCAACATCGACGTCGTCGGCAACGACTTCGCCATGGGTCCCCCCGGAACGTGTGGCAAGCAGGGCCAGGGAGTGCCCGTGGGCGACGGCCAACCCACTCTGCGGGTGAGCGCCCTGACAGTCGGGGGGACCGCCAGGTGAGCGAGGCTCGCCGAGCGACCCAGCCGGCAGCGAGCGAGGCTCGCCGAGCGAACCAGCCGGCAGAGGGCGAGCTGCTCGAGCTGGCCGAGAAGGTTGCGGGCTGGGCTCGCGACGGGGAGCAGGTCGAGGCCTACGTGGCGCGTGGCCGGGACACCGAGATCCGGGTGTACGAGGGCGAGGTGGAGTCGCTCTCCTCGGCCGAGTCGGCGGGCATCGGCATCCGGGTGGTGGTCGGCAGCAGTCAAGGGTTCGCCTACGCCGGCTCCCTCGACCCCGACGTCGTCGGCGAGACGCTGGAGGAGGCCCGGGACAATGCCGGCTTCGCCTCCCCCGACGAATGGGTCGGTTTGGCCGTCCCGGACGGGGTGGCGCCGGCGGACCTCGACCTGTGGCGCGACGACCTGGCCGGTTTCCCGGCCGAAGTCAAGGTGGCCCGGGCCCTGGACCTGGAGCGAGCCGTCCGGGGCGGCGACCCCCGCATCCGGTCGGTGGAGAGCGCCGAGTGGGGCGATGCGGCCGTGGAGTCAGCGGTGGCGTCGAGCACTGGGATCCGGGCTTTCTCCCGCCGAACGGCCTGCTACCTGGCCGCGTCCGCCGTGGCCGGCGGGGCGTCGGAGACGCAAACCGGCAGCGGTTACAGCGTGGGCCGCAGTCCCGAGGACCTGGACCTCGACAAGGCGGCCGGCGACGCGGTCCGGCGGGCCACCCGGCTGCTGGGTGCGGTCAAACCCCGATCGGCCCACTTGACTGCGGTCTTCGAGCCCGAGATGACGGCCACCCTGCTGGCCGTGATCGGCGGCACCCTCGACGGCGAGGCCGTGCTCAAAGGCCGGTCCCTCTTCGCCGACCGCATCGGCGAGAGCGTCGCCGTCCCGGGTTTCACCCTCGTAGACGATCCGACGGATCCAGACGCGTACGGGGCCGGTCGTTTTGACGCCGAAGGTCTGGCCACCCGGCGGAACGTGCTGCTCGAGGACGGCATCCTGCGCCAGTTCCTCTACAACACCTACTCGGCCCGCCGGGCCGGCACCGTGTCCACGGCCTCGGCCGTGCGGGCCGGCTTCAAGAGCGCGCCCGGTACGGGCGCCCGGGCCCTGATGGTGGTGCCCGGCGTCCAGTCACCCGAGGAGATCCTCGCCGCTGTCGGCGAAGGCCTGCTGGTGCAGTCGATCTCGGGGGTGCACTCGGGGGTCAACCCGGTGAGCGGGGACTTCTCCGTCGGGGCGGAAGGGGTCCTCGTCCGGGGCGGGGAGCTGGCGGGACCGGTGCGGGAGTTCACCATCGCCTCCACCATCCAGCGCATGTTGACCGGAGTGGTGGGGGTCGGCAACGATCTCGAGCGGTTGCCTTCGTCGGCGGCCGGGCTGACCCTGGCCATCGCCGACGTGTCCATGAGCGGCGAGTAGGGGCGGGCGGTTTCGCCGGTGTGGACACTGCGGCGCCACGCCGCCCGGGTGGTGTTGCTCGACCCTTCTGACCGGGTCTTGCTGATCGAGGCCGGCGACCCGGCCCGACCGGCCCGGGGGAGGTGGTGGGAGCTGCCCGGCGGGGGGATCGAAGGCGGGGAACTCAGCGCGGCCGCGGCCGCCCGCGAGCTGTACGAGGAGACCGGCATCGACGGCGTCGACATGGGCCCGTGCGTGTGGCGCCATCACGCCGTCTTCGACTTCGCCGGCTACCACTTCGACCAGCACGAACGGGTCCACGTGGCTCGCAGCATCGCCGGCGGCGAGTACCGGCCGGCGGCCCTGGAAGCCCTCGAAGCAGTGGCGTTTACCGGCGCCCGCTGGTGGTCGTTGGACGAGTTGGCGGCCATGGTGGCCGGCGGCGGTCGGGTGATCCCGCCATGGCTGGTCGAGCAACTTCCTGTCGTGCTGGGGGCGACCGCGGCGTGGCCCGACGCTGAGCCCATCGACATGGGCGAGCTGGGCAACCTGACCTAGGGCCGTGGCCGGGCGAGCCTGGCGCCCTACTTCCAGCGGCGCCGGAGGCCCAGCGCCTCCTGGGCGTACCCGAGCACAGACATCGGCGACATCA
>DASXZS010000007.1:0-8511 GCA_036501785.1 Acidimicrobiales bacterium
TACGGGCGGGTCAACGCCGGGGTGGCCTAGCTTTCGGGCCGGGACGGAGATTTAGCCGCGCAGCACCCGCCCGGGCCGGGCGTGGAGGCCGTCGGCCACCGGCTGGCCGTCGACCCGGATGGGCACTCCGTTGACGAGCACATGGGTCACGCCGGTGGGGGCGTCGGCCGTCAATCGCTCGCCGTCGGCCGGGAAGTCGTGCAGGCGATGCATGGGTCCGGGCGCCACCGAGTCGGCGTCGAACACGCATACGTCGGCCGCCTGGCCCACCGCGATGGTGCCGCGATCCACCAGGCCGTAGACGGCCGCCGGCTCGCCCGTCAGCTTGTGCACGGCCCGTTCGAGCGGCATGACCTGGCGCTCCCGAACCCAGTTGCCGAGCAGGTCAGTGGCAAAGCAGGCGTCGCACAGCTGGGAGACGTGGGCGCCGGAGTCGGCCAGGCCAAACAGCACGTTATCGCGCGGCAACAGCCAGGCGATGGCATCGGTGTCGTCGTTGGCGAGGACGGATCGGAAGCGGGTCTGGAGGCCGTCGGCCAGCGAGATGTCGAGGATGACATCGAGCGGGGTGCCGCCCTGGGCCGCGGCCAGGTCCAGCACGGCTCGGCCGATCAGGTCGGGCCGGGAATCCGACTCGGCCACCGAGAGCGCCGGCCAGTTGAAGCGGAAGCCCGCTCCGGGTTTGAGGTCCTCCCAGGCCGCGGCCCGCCAGGCGGGGTCCCGGTAGGCGGCCATGCGGTCCTCGATGGTGTGACCCATCAGTTTGGCGAAGCAGGGCCGCACGTTGAGGGTGAAGGGCTCGGCCATGTTCATTTGGAAGGCCAGGGGCCGGCACGACACCTGCGGCCACACCTCGATGCCTTGCTGGCGCGCCTCGTCGTGTTCGTTGATGACCCGCTCGTGGTAGGAGGAGCCCTTGGCGGTCAACAGCGCCGTCCAGGTGAAGGGTCGACCAATCTCCTGCTGGAGGGCGAACACCTGCGGGTGCTTGAACACCCCGCCCGGCAGTAGGGCCACCACCCCGCGACCGGCGTCGCGCAGCGGGGTGAGCAGGGTCCGCAGCTCGGCCAGGTCGGCCACCCGCGACGGCACCGGCCGGCCCTGATCGCCGTTGTGGGTAGGCGACGCGCTGCTGGCGAACCCGATCGCCCCCGCCGCCATGGCGTCCCGGACCGCAGCCTGCATGCCGGTCAGCTCTGCGGCGGTGGCGGGCCGCTCGTAGGCCTCCTCCCCCATCGCGTAGAGGCGCACCGCGGTGTGCCCCACATAGCAGCCGTAGTTGAGCGACACCCCGCGGCGCTCCACTGTGTCCAGGTACTCGGCGAAGGTCTCGAACTCGTCCCACGGCACGCCGGCCGCCAGGGTGTCGAAGCTCATGTCCTCCACGTGCTGCAGGGTGCGGGCCAGCAGCGGGACCTCCGGCGCCTGGATGGGCGCGATGGAGAACCCGCAGTTGCCCGCCACGACGGTGGTCACGCCGTGATATGACGACGGCGTCAGCCACGGATCCCAGAACACCTGGGCGTCGTAGTGGGTGTGGATGTCGATAAAGCCCGGACTCACCACCTGGCCGGAGGCATCCAGCTCCCGCCGCCCGGTCAACCGGTCACCGATACCGGCGATGCGCCCTCCGGCGATGGCCACGTCGGCCACCCGGCCGGGGCGTCCGGTCCCGTCGATAACCGTCCCGCCCCGTATCACCACATCGCTGTCGGGCATGGTCCCCCTCACTACTGGTGGCATCGGTGTGCGGCCTAGCCTACGAGGGCATGCCGGCCGCCACCAGCGTCGTCAACCACGTTGGCCGCGGCGGTGCCGGAGCTGGGCTTCGCCAGCCTGTTCCCCCACGGCGGGGCACGCCCGTGACCTCGCCGGCCGCCGGCCCACGTGGCCTACGAACTCCTCAGCCTGTTCGCCTGCTTACCGGGCTGACTTCTGGTGGGCCGCTCGCGGGCGCCGGCCAGGCGGACCATGCTGTCGAGGGCGCCCTCCAATACGCCGACGACCGCGGTGCTGCTCTCGCCGGGCACCAGGAACACCGACAGCACGACACGCAGGAGCAGCTCGTTGAGCTCGGCGACGGTCACCCAACCGGCCCGGACCGGGCGGGCGTTGCACATGACCGGCGCCAGCAGCTCCTCGGTGATGCGGTGGAACACCGGCAGCTGGCGGCGCAGGAAGCCCAGCACGAACGCCGGCTCGGTGTCGATCATCAGGGTCAGGGCCGGATGCTCCCGCAGGTAGGTGATGATGTACTCGGCCACCCGTTCCAAACGCAGCTCGTCGGCGGGCACGTCGACCAGCGCCGCCCGCAACCCGTCCGCGAAGCGGTCCTGCTCGTACTCGGCCAGCACGGCCAGCAGATCCTCCTTGGAGGGGAAGTACCGGTAGACCGTACCTCGGGAGAGGCCGGCCCGCTCGCCCACGTCGAGCATCGTCATGCGGCGCACACCGACCCGGCCCATGGAGGACAGGGCGGCCTCGAGGATGCGATCGCGCGTCGCGGGGACAAGCTCGGGCATCGGGTGAGCGACGCTAGCCCCACGGCGCGGCGCCCTGGCGGTTAGCGTATTCAGCCACCGGCTCACGCTGGTGCGGTTTGTACCTGTGGTGCACTTATAGCTATGTCGTGGACATAAGCGCACCACAGATACAAATCGCACCAGGGCCAGGCCCCCTCGACGGATCGCGGCGCCGGCAGTCAGGGGGCGAATACCAGCGGCAGTTCGAGGACCGAGCGGAGCATGGGCGTCCACACCAGGTCCGTGCCCTTGGCCACCTGGTAATGGGGAATGCGGCGGTGCCACTCGCGCAACGCCACCCGCAGCTCCAACCGGGCCAGGTGCGACCCCAGGCACCGGTGGATGCCGCCACCGAAGGCGGTGTGGCGGTTGACGGGCCGGTCGAAGTCCACCCGATCGGCGGCGTCGCCGGCGGCCGGGTCGGTGTTGGCGGCCCCGATGAACAACAGCATCGAATCACCTTTGTGCACTGGGCAACCCCCGAGGTCGGTGTCCTCGGCGGCGATGCGCGCCACCGCGCTGACCGGCGACTCCCATCGCAGCAGCTCCTCCACCACCGCCGGCACCACCATGGGGTCGTCGACGAGGCGCTGGCGGCGCTCGGGGTGGTCGGCCAGGTGCGTCCAGAAGCAGCACAGGCTGTCGGTCACGGTATCCAGGCCGGCGATGATGAAGAGGTAGCAGACGTCGAAGATCTCCTCCCGGGTCAGGCGGACCCCCTCCACCTCGGCGTGCAGGAGGTCGTGGAGCAGGCCGTCGACGGGGTGCTGCTTCAGGCGTCGGAAGGCGGCCTCGAAGTACTCGTAGCAGTCCCGGCCGGCCGCGGCCCGGGCCTCGACCATCTGGGTCACGTTGGTCTCGCCGTTGGCCCGCACGATCCCTTCCTTGACGCGCAGCAGGAAGTCCACGTCCTCGAGGGGCAGGCCGAGGAGGCGGAGAAAGACCGTCGACGGCAGGGGCACCGCGAACTCCGAGATGAATTCACACGAGCCCCGGTCGGCGAAGTCGTCGATCAACCGGTTGACCAGCCCGGCGACGTCGGCCTCCAGCTTGGCCATCTGGCGGGGGGCGAAATAGGGATCGAGCAGGACCCGGTACTTCTTGTGCTCGGGCGGGTCGATCTGAAGGGGAATCAGGGGCCGGTCGTTGCCCAACCCCCCCATGCCAGTCCCAAATTCCGACGAGAACAACTGCGGGTTGCGCAGCACGTAGTCGACATCCTCGCTGCGGGACACCACCACGCTGGGCTGGCGGCCTGGCATCTCCAGCTCGTCGCGCTGCGGGGAGCCCTGGCGCAAGCGGTCGAAGTACGGGCGGGGATCGCGTGCGAACTCAGGATCGATGATCATCTGGATCGACCAGCCGGGCTGGCGCGTCTCGGTCTGGCTCATCAGGCTCTCCCCACCGGCCGGGTGCAACACGATGACCGGCCGGTCAACGCGTTGAACACATTTAGTCCATTATGTCATATGACCGGACTGGCGTCCAGACCGCGACGGAAGTGGCGGGAGCAGTGGTCTTCCGTGGTCTTCCGCTGCTCGGAGCAGGCGGTGTGGATTGCCGGGGCGGCCCTCACATTGGACGGCGGCGCCATCCGTAGCGCACCCTGAGTTGGCTGCGTTTCCAACAGGAGGTTTCCCGTGACCGACCCCTACGACGTCTTCGGTGCTTTGCTGATCGAACGGCCCGAACCCGGCGTGGTCAAGATCCTGCTCGACGGGCCAGGGCTCAACGCCGTCGGGCCGGCAGTGCACCGGCAACTCGCCGACGTGTGGCAAGCCGTCGAGCGAGATAACGAGACCCGGGTGGCGGTCCTGACAGGAGCCGGCAAGGCGTTCTCCGCCGGCGGCAGCTTCGAACTCCTGGAGGAAATGACCGGGGACTATGAGGCGCGCCTCCGGGTGATGCGCGAGGCGCGGGATCTGGTCATCAACGTCGTCAACTGTTCCAAACCCATCGTGTCGGCCATCCACGGGCCGGCCGTGGGCGCCGGCCTGGTCGCCGCCCTGCTGGCGGACATCTCGGTGGCCGGGCGCTCGGCGCGGATCATCGACGGCCACACCCGCCTCGGGGTGGCGGCCGGCGACCACGCCGCCATCTGCTGGCCCCTGCTCTGCGGCATGGCCAAGGCCAAGTACTACCTGCTCACCTGTGAGACGCTCGGCGGCGAGGAGGCAGAGCGGATCGGTTTGGTCTCCCTGTGCGTGGAGGACGACGCCGTGCAGGAGCGGGCCATGGCCATTGCCCACGACCTGGCGGCCGGGGCCCAGGACGCCATCCGCTTCACCAAGCACACCCTCAACCACTGGTACCGGGCCTTCGAGCCGGCGTTCGACGCGGCGTTGGCCTACGAGTTCCTGGGGTTCGGCGGCCCCGATGCTGCCGAGGGGCTGGCCGCGCTGCGGGGGAAGCGGCCGCCGGCGTTCAGGGGGCCGGCGGGGGGGTAGCGGGGCCGGCAGAACAATCCCGTCATCCGGGCGCGCCAAAGTGCGGCTGACCAGGCCCCCCCTCCCCCGACCAGTACCGCCGGCCGACGGCACGTCCACTGGTTCGCCGGCCCACCGGATCGGGCGTCCTGGTTGGCCGATCGGGCCGTGACTTCGAAGGCGAATCTGGGTGACTGCTGGTGTAGTTCGAGCGGTCCGAACCGGTGACGACCCCTGCGATTTCGTGGGCCGGGTGCCGCGACATCCGCAGCTGAGCCACCAGACCCGAGGCGGTCGACGCCCGGACGCCACCCGGCCTCAGGGGCCGAGCCGCGGCTCGCAGGCAACGGGGGCTCGCCCCGCAGGCCGGGTCACGCCCGCCTGAACAACACCTCCTGGTTGAGCAACGCCCCCAACTTCCCATCCCGATCGTGGATGGACCCGGTGTACAGGCCGCGTCCGCCCCGGGCCTTAAGGGGTCGCGAGTCGAGCAGGACCCAGTCGTCGACCCGGATCGGATCGTGAAACCAAATGGCGTGATCGATCGTGGGGCCGCCCCGAGGCGCATCGACCACGGTGCCGTCCGCGAAGCCGGAGCCCACATCGGAGAGGTACGTCAAGGCGCAGGCGTGCATGATCCGGTCGTCCGGTAGCGACCCCTTCACCCGGGACCACATGCGGGCGGGGACGGGAAACTCGTCCGGTCCGAAGGGGCGGACGGGAGGGAGGGGGCGGATGCGCAGGGTGTGATCGAAGCGGGAGGTGAAGGCGTGCTCGGGCACCTCCTCCGGCGAGGACGGCGACGCCGGCGAGGTCTCCCGCCCCGCCGCGAATTCCGGCCCCTCCCGATCCTCGTGAAACGACGCGGACATACTGAAGATCACCTCCCCCCGCTGCTGGGCGACGACATGCCGAGCAGAAAAAGACCCGCCGTCGCGGTCTCGCGCCACCTGCAGGAGGACCGGCGAGTCGGCTCGACCGGGGCGGAGGAAGTAGCCATGCAAGGAGTGGGGCCACCGCCCTTCCGGCACCGTGAAAGCCGCGGCCCGCAGAGCCTGGGCCGCCACCTGCCCGCCGAACAGGGCGGGCCAGCCGTCGGCGGACTTCTCGTTGTAGCCGAGATACAGGTTGGTGTCGACCTCCTCGATATCGAGGAGGTCGAGCATGTCGGTGACGGTGCGGTCGGGCGGCACTCAGCTGAAGGGCAGGTCGCGGAAGGGCACGTCGCGGTCAACCGACGGCTCCTTCGGCAACCCGAGAACACGTTCCCCCAGAATGTTGCGCATGACTTCGTTGGTCCCGCCCGCGATCCCCGAGGCGGGGGCCGACAGGACGAGCTGGCTGGGCCACTCGGCGTCGGCGTCGCCGGACACCCACGCCGTCGCCGCCGGGCCGGCGAGGCGGCAGGCCAGGTCGGCCGAACGGCGCATGAGCATGGCCCCGATCAGCTTGGCGACCGAGCCTTCGGGGCCGGGGACCCGGCCCGCGGCCACGGTGGCCCGGATACGCAGCCCGACCATGTCGAGCACCCAGTAGCCGATCAGCAGGCCCGCCAGGTCCTGGCGGACGACGGGATGGCCGAGCACGCCCCGATCCCGAGCCAGCTCCAGATGCTTGGCGATCGGCGTCAGCGGCGAGGTCTTTTCCGTGCTGCGGCCGGCGCCGATGGCGACCCGTTCGTTCATCAAGGTGGTGAGCGCCACCCGCCAGCCGTCGCCGGGTTGGCCGAGGATGTCGTCGGTCGGGATCCGCACCCCGTCGAAGAAGACCTCGTTGAAGTTGGCGCCGCCGCTCATCTGCCGCAGGGGCCGGATGGTGATTCCCGGCGAGTGCATGTCCAAGATGAACATCGACAGCCCGCGATGCTTGGGCTGCTCCGGGTCGGTGCGCGCCAACACGATCCCATATTGCGAGTAGTGGGCTCCGGAGGTCCAGACCTTCTGGCCGTTGAGCACCCACTCGTCCCCGTCGCGCCCGGCGGTGGACCGCAGGCTGGCCACGTCGGATCCGGCCGACGGCTCGGAGAACAACTGGCACCAGATCTCCTGACCGCGCGCCGCGGGGCGGACGAAGCGCTGCTTGTGGGCTTCGGTGCCGTGGGCCAGGAGGGTCGGAACGCACATGCCGAACCCGATGGTGAACACCCCGTCCGGGGTGGCGAAGTCCGCAGCTTCCTCGTTGAAGATGGTCTGGTAGCGGGCCGGCAGGCCCTGGCCGCCGTACTCCTTGGGCCACGTCAGGGCGGCCAGGTCGGCGTCGAAGAGTGCCGCCTGGTAGACCCGGGCGGCATCCACCCGGTTGTCGCCAGTGGGGTCACGACCGTCCTGCGATCCGTCATCGGTCCGGTGGGGGGCGTGGGCTTCCAGGAAGGTGCGGGCCCGAGCCCGGAAGGCGTCCTCTTCGGCAGTGACCTGGTCGTGATCGGTTGCGGTGGCGGTCATGGTTACTCCCCTATCAGTGGTCCAGCCGCCGGCCATTCTGGCCCGCCGCACCTCGCCGCGGCCACCCGAACCGCGATAGACGGGCGGCGGCGCCCGTCGACGCCGCCCGGAGAGCCCGGACATCGGCGGCCTCGTTCGCCCGACCCGCCATGTCATGCTGGAGTCACCCGGCACCAACACGGGTTGGAGGCAGCGTGACCCAAGACGCATCGCACCCCCTACGGGTCCATGTGGATCCCGACAAATGCCAGGGCCACAATCGCTGCTACAGCCTGGCCCCGGAACTCTTCGACGTCGACGACCTGGGGATGTCGACCGAACGGGGCGACGGCACCGTCGCGCCCGAGCTGGCGGAAAAGGCCCGGCGGGCCGTCGCCAACTGCCCCGAGTACGCCATCTCGATCACAGAGATCGGATCCACCCCATGACCAGCCGCCACCCGCCCGTCACCGATTGGGCCACCGATTTCGACCACACGGATCCGGCCTGGGTGGCCGACCCCTACCCCATCTGGGCCGACCTGCGGGCCGGCTGCCCGGTCGCCCACAGCGATCGCTACGGCGGCACGTGGCTCCCGGTGCGGCAGACGGACATCGCCGCAGTCGCCTACGACACCGACAACTACACCTCGCGGTCGGTGGTCGTGAGCGAGGTCCGGCCCGGTCCTGGCGACCTGCCGGCGCCGATCGGGGTAGCCCCGCCGATCACGTCGGATCCGCCGTTCCACGCCCTGGCCCGCCGCATGCTGCTGCCGGCGTTCTCGCCCAAGCCCATCGCCGCGCTGGAGCCGTTTACCCGGGACCTGTGCCGGGGGCTGCTCGATGCGGCCGCCGGCCGGCCCGAGTTCGACGCCGCGGTTGAGTACGCCCAGCACATCCCGGTGCGGGTCATCATCGGCATGCTCGGCTTCCCGCAGGAGGACGCGGCCATCTTCCGCAGGTTCATCCACCAGGTGCTCGAAGACGTCGACATGTCCCCTGAGGAACGGCAGGCCGTCATCGCCGACAGGGAGATCGACGCCTACATGGACGCCCGCATCGCCGAGCACCTGGCCGAGCCCCGCGACGACCTCACAACGTTTCTCCTCAACGCCGAGCTCGACGGGCAGAAGCTGCTACCCGA
>DASXZS010000008.1:0-2293 GCA_036501785.1 Acidimicrobiales bacterium
TGATCTGCGACCCGAGGCCGAGCAGGAAGCGCCCCTGCGAGAAGTCGTTGAGGTCCCAGCCGACATTGGCGGCGGTCATAGGGCTGCGGGCGAAGGCCACCGCGATGCCGGTGCCGAGCTCCAACCGCTCGGTGTGCTCGGCTGCTATCGCCACTGGCAGGAAGGGATCATGGGAGGTCTCGGCGGCCCACACCGCGTCGTATCCGGCGTCTTCCGCCTTTTGGGCCTGGCTGGCCGCGGCCCTGAGGTCGCCGCTGATTCCCCCGTCTACTCGCATGGCCCGGAGCCTATCGGGATGCCCGCGACGGCTGGCGGGACCAGCGGACCGGCTGGCGGGTCGATCAGTGCTCGCCCCGTAAGAACCGCTCCAGCTCGGCCGCCAGCTCGTCCCCGGAAGGCAGGTCCCCGAAGGCGGTGCCGGCCAGGCCCTGCTCCCGGTCCTGCTGCTCTTCCAGCTGCCGCACCAAGGCGGCGTGCTCGTCGCTGCCGGCGATGAGTTGCTCGATCTGCTGGTGGGTGGAGGCGGCCGCGGCCTGCAGGCCGGAGGTGTCCACCTCCAGCGTGGTGAGGCGGGCCAGGCCGTCGAGGAGGGCGGCCGCGGCGGCCGGGTAGGGCATCGCCGAGGCGTAGTGCGGGACTCGGGCCCACAGCCCGACCGCCGGGACATGGGCCTCGCCGAAGGCGAACTCCAGGGCGCCCTGCACGCCGGAGGGCACGTCGATGCTCGCCGGTAGGAAGCCGACTCGGGCGGCCAGCTCAGTATCGGTCGACGTGCCGACCAGCCGGACCGGGCGGGTGTGGGGGACGGGGGCAGGGAAGGCGCCCAGCCCGACGACCATCTCCACCTCGAGCCGGGTGGCCAGCCCCACCACCTCGGAGATGAACTGGTGCCAGCGCATGTCCGGTTCGGGCCCCGTGAGGAGCAGCACGCTGCGTCCGGTGCGGTTGGTGGCGGCTAGCAAGCGGATGGTGGCCCAGCGCAGCTCGGTGTCGACGCCGTTGACGATCCGCAACGTCGGCCGCCGGGCCCGGAAGTCGATGAGCTCGTCAGAGTCGAAGGTGGCGACCAGCTCGCTGGGCATGGCGCCCAGAAGGGCCGCGGTGGCCGTGCCGGCCGCTAGCCCGGCGTCGATCCATCCCTCCATGGCCACCACCAGGAGCGGCTGCTCCAGGGTCGGCCAGTTGTGGATGCTGGCGAGCTCGGTCACGGTGTGGACATCCTTCTTACCAATTGCAGCCTGCCGCAGCTTGGCGCGATTGCGCGGCCAGCCAGGCGATCGAGGTCGGGTACACGCTGAAGTCGAAGCCGTCGTCGCCCATGGCGCCGGCCAAATAGCGGGAGTACACCCCTTCCAGGATGCAGGCCAACTTCCAGTAGGCGAAGGCCGTGTAGAAGCCCAACTGGTCGAGGATGCGCCCGGTGGCGGCGGCGTAGCGTTCGGTCAGCTCGGCCCGGGTGGGGAAGCCCGGGGCCAGGGTGGGGGCGTGGCCGAGGGCGGAGAACTCGCCGGGTGCGGGCCAGTAGACCAGCAGTTGACCCAGATCGGCCAGCGGGTCGCCGAGGGTGCACAGCTCCCAGTCGAGCACTGCCAGCATGTGGCCGTCGCGGGCCACGATGCAGTTGTCGAGCCGGTAGTCGCCATGGACGACCGACGCCGGCCCCTGCTCGGGCACGTGGGCCGCCAGCTGCTCATGGAGGTCGTCGATGTCGGCGAGGACATCACCGCCGCGGGACTCCACCGCGGCCTGGTAGTTGGCGAACCAGCGCCGTAACTGGCGGGCGATATACCCCTCCTTGCGGCCCAGGTCGCCGAGCCCGACTGAGTCGGGGTCGACGGCGTGGATCTGAGCCAAGGTGTCGACCAGGGCCAGCCCGGATTGATGCCGGGCGGCGAGGCCGAGGCACTCTTCGACCTCCACTTCGCTGCGGGCGATGACCCCGTCGACGAAGCCCATCACGTAGAAGGGGGCCCCGTTGACCGACTCGTCGAGGCACAGCCCCAGGGCGGGCGGGACGGGCACCCCCGCGGGCCCCATGGCCGAGATGATCCGGTGCTCCCGGGTCATGTCGTGGGCCGTCGGCAGCACGTGACTGGTGGGGGGCCGGCGCAGCACGTAGCGGTGCCCGCCACCGTCGCGGATCTCGTAGGTCAGGTTGCTGCGGCCGCCGGCGACCCGGTGGAACTCCAAGGGGAGGACCACCCCCGGAATGTTGGCGACGAACCAGGCGCTGACTCTTTGGGAATCGATGCCCGTCAGTGCGCCGGTACCCTCAGAGACAGGAACGGTGGAG
>DASXZS010000009.1:0-5516 GCA_036501785.1 Acidimicrobiales bacterium
GGGAGCCGGCACGGCGGCCACTCTTTCCCGGCCGACACTGCACAGCACACCCAGGTGGCCGGGGCCGAGGACGGTGCCGGGCCCGAACACCTCCTGGCCGGCCGCCACGTCCTCGCCCGCCCGGCGCACGTGCTCGCCGGCCGCGGCCGGCGCCGAGATCCAGACCTGGTCGCCCTCGCTGCGGGTGACCTCGACGATGGCCACGGCGTCCGCACCAGCGGGGAAAGGAGCGCCCGTCATGATCCGTAGCGCCTCGCGCCGTCCGACCGGGACGGCTGGAGCGTGCCCGGCCGCCACCGTGCCGATGACCGTCAACTGCGCCGGGCGGTCCGCGCTGGCCTGCTCCACGTCGGCGGAGCGCACCGCGTACCCGTCCATGGCGGTGTTGGCGAACGGGGGCACGTCCTCGGCGGCCGACACCGCTTCGGCCAGGACCAGACCCAGGGCGTCATCGATGCCCACCGGCCGGGCCGGCTTCGGAGGGCAGGCGGCCGTGACCTCGGCCTGGGCCTCGACGAGCGGGATCATGGCGAGCCGGGCCGGCCCAGCCGGGCTTCGAGGTAGGCCCGGAACGCCGGCCCGAGGTCGTCGCGCTCCAGGGCCAGCTCCACGGTGGCTCGGAGGTAGTCCAGCTTGTTGCCCACGTCGAAGCGGCCCTGCTCGAAGGTGTAGCCGTACACCCGTTCCGTCTCGATGAGAATCTTGATGGCGTCCGTGAGCTGGATCTCGCCGCCCCGGCCCGGTTTGGTTTGGGCTATGGCGTCGAAGATCCCCGGGGTCAGCACGTAGCGGCCCATGACGCCCAGGTTGGAGGGGGCTTCCTCGGGCGCCGGCTTCTCGACCACGTCGTACACCCGCACCAGGGAGTCCTCCACGGGCTCCGCGGCGGCGCTGCCGTAGGCGGAGATCTCCTCGGGGGTCACCACCTTGAGGGCCAGGACCGAGGCCTGGTAGCGGTGGTGGGCGGCGAGCATCCCGGCCAGGATCCCGGACTTCTCGTGCATGATGTCGTCGCCGAGCAGGACCACGAACGGCTGGTCGCCCACGTGCTCCCTGGCCACCGAGACGGCGTGGCCCAGCCCCAGGGGCTCGCCCTGGCGCACGTAGTGGATCTCGGCCATCTCGGCGATGGCCCGCATCTCGGCCAAAGCCTCGTGCTTGCCGGCCCGCTCCAGGTAGAACTCCAGCTCGAACGACCGGTCGAAGTGGTCCTCGAGAGTGCGCTTGCCCCGGCCGGTGATGACCAGGATGTCGGTGATGCCGTTCTGCACCGCCTCCTCGACCACGTACTGGATGGCCGGCTTGTCGACCAGTGGCAGCATCTCTTTGGGCTGGGCTTTGGCGGCCGGCAGGAACCTGGTCCCCAGCCCGGCGGCGGGGATGACGGCTTTCTTGACGGTGTGGGCCACAGGGGGTTGTTCTATCACCGGCACGGGCGAGCGCCGGCAGGCGCGGCGTGGCGTAGCGTGTGGGGCGGACCCGAGCGGTTCCGCCGGCGGTCCGGTACACTTGGCACTCGACCGGTGAGAGTGCTAACGCCACATCTGGCAGGAGGACCCCGAGCGCAATGCCGACATACGAATACGCCTGCAAGTCGTGTGGGGAGCACATTGAAGTGGTGCAGTCGTTCAAGGACGAGCCGCTGACGGAGTGCCCCAACTGCGGCGGACCGTTGCGCAAGGTGTTCGGGAGTATCGGCATCGCCTTCAAGGGCAGCGGGTTCTACAAGACGGACAGCCGCAGTACGGCGGCGGCGGGCAAGGCGGCCGCCGGCGGGTCGAAGTCGGACGGGGCCGCGGCGGGCGACGGTGGCGGCTCGAGTTCCGACGGTTCGTCGGGGCCGGCCAAGAGCGAGCCGGCGGCGGCCAGCAAGTCGTCGTCGTCGGAGCCCTCCGCCTCCCCTGCCGCTCCGACCAGCGCCGCCGCTTCTTAGCGGCCGACTGACCCCCCTCGCCGGCGAGGCCGAGTGTCGGCCGAGATCGCGGTCATCGGGGGGTCCGGGTTCTACCAGTGGCTCGAAGGGGCGTCGTCCGTGGTGCTGTCGACGCCGTATGGATCACCCTCCGGGCCGATCACCGTGGGGTCGGTGGGCGGGCGGTCGGTGGCGTTCCTGTCCCGCCACGGGCCGCAGCACCAGATCGCCCCGCACGCGGTCAACGCCCGGGCCAACCTGTGGGCCCTGCGCGAGCTGGGGGTGCGGCGGGTGATCGGCCCGTGCGCGGTGGGCTCGCTGCGAGCGGCCATCGGGCCCGGTGACCTGGTGGTGCTGGACCAGCTGCTCGACCGGACGTGGGGGCGGGCCGACACCTACCTCGAGGGGGAAGTCGTTGAACACGTGAGCTTCGCGGATCCGTACTGCCCGGAGCTGCAGTCGGTCCTGGTGGCGGGAGCGGGGGCCGGCGGGGCTGGCGGGGCCGGCGGGGCCGGCGGGGGCTGGGCGGGCGGCGTCGTGCACGAGGCCGGGACGGTCGTGGTGGTCCAGGGGCCGCGCTTTTCCACTCGCGCCGAATCGCGGTGGTACGCGGCGGCCGGCGTCGACGTCATCAACATGACCCAGTACCCGGAGGCCTACTTGGCCCGCGAGCTGGGCCTGTGTTACGCCGGCCTGGCCCTCGTCACCGACCGCGACGTCGGCGAGGCCGGCGACCCGGAGAACCCGCCCGTCACCATGGAGGCCGCCCTCGCCGTCCTGGCCGCCAACGTCCGGCACACCCGCACCCTGCTGGCCGGCGTGGTCCCGGCCATCCCGGCCGTGGCGGGTTGTGGGTGCGCGGCCGGCGGGGCGCCGAGCTTGCGGCGGTAGCCGGCGGCCCGGCGCGTCAGGCGGGGGGGCCGACGAGCCGGCGGCTTGGGTCGGATTTTGCGCGATTCCTCGCGTATTACGCGAGGTTTCGCGCCAATTAGATCAGCGGGCGGCGGGCATCAGGCGGGACGGCCAGCTTCGGGCGGGACGGCCCGCCGGCGTCAGGCCCCCGCCGCCACGAACACGGTCATGAAGGCGCCGAAGCCCAGGCAGTACAGCCCGAAGGGCACCAGGTTGCGAGTCTTGAAGTACTGGACCAAGAACCGCACCGAGAGCAGGCTGACGAAGAAGGTGACGACGCTGCCGGCCAGCACCTGGCCCCGCACCCCGTCCCCGTTGACGCCGAACAGGTCGTGGAGCTTGTAGATGCCCGCCGCAAAGATGATCGGCGTGGCGAGGAGGAAGGCGAATTTGGCGGCGTCCTCGTTGTCCAGGCCGCGCACCAGACCGGCCACCATGGTCACCCCGTCGCGGCTGATGCCGGCGATGAGAGCCAGCGTCTGGATCACGCCGATGATGCCCGCCTCGCGGTATTCGAGGGTGTCCAGACGCCGGGACCCTTCGGGGGTGGTGCCCTCGCGGGCGGCCAGCTCGCGGACGACGGACCGGCGCCGGACCCGCTCGCCGGCGATGAGGATGACCCCGTTGATCATCAAGAAGATGGCAGCCGACATCGGTTTCGCAAGCAGGGTGCGCACCTTGTGTTCGAGCAGCACCCCGAGAATTCCGGTCGGAATCGATGCCACCACGATGAGCCAGGCCAGCCGCTCAGTCGAGGTCTCCACCCGGCGGGTGCGCAAGGTCACGAAGAAGGCCTTGACGATCCGGACCCAGTCCTTCCAGAAGAACACCATGAGCGCCACCGCGTTCGCCACGTGGAGGCCGACGATGAACGCCAGGTAGAACGACTCGCTGGCGGCCTGACTCTTCACCAGGTTGTTCCACCCGAACAGCTTGGGGATCAGCACGGTGTGGCCCAGACTGGACACCGGGAACAGCTCGGTGATCCCCTGGAAGACCCCGATCACGATCGCCTGGAAGAAGCTCAGGTGGTTGGCGGCGTGGGTTGCTTGAGGGGCGGCGGCCGCCAAAAACACGGGATGAGGTCACTTTCGTCGTCCGACGGGACGTCATATATGTTGCCGCATCCCGCGCCGACCGTCAGCTAGCGCCGCAACAGGTACGGCCGACCGCCCTGCCGAGCCGGCGGGACGGTCGGGCAACCCTCGTCCTGACCAGTCGGGCAACCCTCGTTCTGACCAGCAGTGACATTCGTCTGAAATTCAATCTGCGGCCGTGGGCTGCCGATACAACCGTGTGGCTACCACCACCTCCCCCATCGCGGCTGACGACTCGCCCACATCCGCACCGGTCGCGGCGCCAGGAGACCGGTATCCGCAACGCGGAGTCGAGCCCCAGGCCCGACAAGGGCTCCAGCGTCGACGCCGGCCGATCGGAACTCATTTTTCCACTCGACGCTTTCTCTACCTGCCGGTGGCCGCCAAGTTCGCTGTCGCCCAGGTATTGGCGTTCTGCTGGGTGGGCCTTTCCGTCTGGTTGTCGCAGGCGTGGCTGACCTCGCTGGCGTCCGACATCTCCTGGCCGGCCGCGCTCATTGCGGTCGCCTGCCTGGCGTATGTGCCGGGATGGATGGTGGCGTTCCTCGCGGTAAGCCTGCTGCTGGACCGCCAGCCACCGGTCGACTCGGCACACCCGTCCCGACGGGTGACGGTCCTCGTGCCCGCTTACAACGAGGAGGCGCGCATCGTTGACACGCTCGCCTACCTGTCGCGCCAGGATTACCAGGGTGCGCTGGAAGTCGTCGTCATCGACAACGCCTCCACCGATTGCACCGTAGCGGTAGCCCGCGCCGCCGCCCAGGAGCTCGGCCTCGCCATCATCTGCATCAGCGAGCCGACGCCGGGAAAAAGCCATGCCCTGAACACCGGGCTGGCCGGGGTCAACACGGAAGTGGTGGTCACCCTTGACGCGGATACCGCCCTGCATCCGGCGGCCATCCGCCAGCTCGTCGCCCGTTACGAGGCCAGCCCCGACGACGTGACCGCAGTCGCCGGCGCCATCCTGGTGCGCAACAGCCGGGACAACATGTGGACCCGGATGCAGGAATGGGACTATTTCCTCGGGATCGCGTCCATCAAGCGCATGCAAGGGCTGTACCAAGGCACGCTGGTGGCCCAAGGTGCGTTCAGCTTGTACGAGACCGAAGCGGTTCGGGAGGTCGGGGGGTGGCCGGACGCCATCGGCGAGGACATCGTCCTGACCTGGCGCCTGATGCACCTCAACCGTCGCGTGTACTTCGAGCCGACCGCCGTGGCATTCACGGCCGTGCCGGCTGAGTTGCGGCATTTCGCCCGGCAGCGCGCCCGCTGGGCCCGGGGGATGATCGAAGGGATCCGGGCCGTTAAGCCATGGAAGCAGCCTCGGCCGATGACGGCCATCATGACCGCCTTCGATCTGCTCCTCCCCCTGCTCGACTTCGCCTACACCTTCCTGTGGATGCCCGGCCTGGTGCTGGCCTGCTTCGGGATCTACTGGTTCGTCGGCATCTACACCGTGGCGGTGCTCCCCCTGACCCTGCTCGTGAACGGCCTGCTGTACCGCTACCAGCGCCGGCGGGTGTTCGTGCCGTTCGGCCTCCGGGTACGCCGCAACCTCCTCGGCTTGGTCAGCTACGTGGTCTTCTACCAGATGC
>DASXZS010000010.1:0-14302 GCA_036501785.1 Acidimicrobiales bacterium
TCGAAGCGGATGCTGGTCCCGGCCGGCACGGCTAGGCGCCGGCCTCTCGCCGTAGCCCGGTCGAACTCCAGGGCCGGGTTGGTCTCGGCAAAATGAAAGTGCGATCCGACCTGGATGGGACGGTCGCCGGTATTGCGCACCGTAAGAGTGACGAGGGGGCGTCCCTCGTTGAGGACGATGACGCCGTCGGCGGGGAGGACCTCGCCGGGGATCATGGGATGGGCTGGTGCACGGTCACCAGTTTGGTGCCGTCGGGGAACGTGGCTTCCACCTGGACCTCGTCGAGCATCTCCGCCACCCCTTCCATCACCTCCGAACGGCGCACCACGGCGCGGGCCTCCGTCATCAGCTCGGCGACCGTCCGCCCGTCCCGGGCCCCCTCGAGCACGAAGCTGGATATGAGGGCTACTGCTTCGGGATGGTTGAGCCGGACCCCCCGGGCTCGCCGGTCCCTCGCGACCATGGCCGCCACGCTCAAGAGCAGTTTGTCACGCTCGTGGGGAGTCAACTGCACGGTGGACTTGAGGGTATACGAGCTTGATGGCGGCATCCCGAGGCGGTCCGTCCCATTGGCAGGCACCACGGCCACTTTTCATACGGGCGAAACACATCCGGCAAGAGGGCTGGTGAGAATGACCAGGTGCGCGCCATCACCGGCCCGGTCCTGGACAACACCACAACCGCGCTGCGAAAGGCCTGGCACGTGGTCGCCACCAGCGCCGAGGTGGGCAACGAGCCGGTCCAGGTGTGGCTGCTGGGCCAACCCTGGTGCCTGGTTCGGCTGGACGGGGATCGGGTGGCCGCCTGGGCGGACCGCTGCCCGCACCGTCTGGCCCCCCTGTCGGCCGGCCGGGTGCGCGGTGGCGAGCTGGAGTGCGGCTACCACGGTTGGCGCTTCGCCGTCAACGGCGGCTGCACGGCCATCCCGGCCCAAGGCGACACGACGCCTCCGGCTCGGGCCGCGGTGGACGTGCCGTGGGGGATCGACGAGCGGTACGGCCTGATCTGGCTGGCCCCCGATCGGCCGGTTTCGGACCGCCTCCCGTTTCCCGAATGGTCCCACGCCAAGTTCGCCACCGGCATGAGCGAGATCGTCCGCACCCCGGCCGGGGCGGCCCAGTTGATCGACAACTTCTTGGACGCCGCCCACTTTCCGTTCGTCCACGCCGCCACCTTCGGCGTACCCGCAGCCGCCGAGGTCCGCGATCAGGGCGTGACCCGGGCGGGCTCGCAGGTCGAGACGGTGTTCGAGACGTGGTACCGCGAGGCGGGACGCATCGAGCGCCAACTGCTGCGCAAGGTCGGCAACGCCTCGCTGTCGGTGAGGCTCCGACTCGACTTCCCGGAGACGGGCCACGCCATCGCCATCTTGTTTTGCTGCACGCCCGAGCGGGCCGGCGTCACCCGGGTCTACAAACTCCTGGCTCGCAACGACCTGGACGGAGATCCCGAACGGCTGGAGGGCTTCCTCCGGGAGGAGGACCAGATCCTGCGCGAGGATCTGGCCATCCTGGAACGCTACGACCACGACACCGTGCCGCTGAATCGGACGGTCGAGCTGCACACTGGCGCGGACCGGCTCAGCCTGGCCTGGCGGGCGGTCATGGCCGACCTGGTGGCGGCCGATCCGGTGGCGAACACTGCGGACCACCTGGTCGGCGCTGGGGTCACGCCGCCGCCGATCGAGGCCCGGGACCGCCCGGGCGCGCCTGTCCGCTGAGATGCCGAGCTTGTCCACGCACGTCCTGGACGCGTCGCGCGGCGGTCCCCGCCCCGACGTCCGGGTGGAGGTCCGCGACCACGCGGATGCCTGCGTCGGTCGCGGCGTGACGGACGGGCGCGGCCGGGTCGAGGATCTGGCCGCAGCCCTGGCCCCCGGTCGGTACCGGATCGTGTGGCGGCTGGGCGGGTCGTTTGTAGATGAGGTGTCCGCCACCGTCGACCTGCTCGAGGAGCGCCACTACCACGTCCCGGCGTTGGCCACGGATGGGTCGGTCGTTGTCTACCTCGGCGCCTGAGCCGGCGCCGGCCCCGCCGGCCCTGCCGACGATCGACCCGCTCGTGCCGGCCCCCGAGCTGGCTGCCCTCGAACCGGCCGCCCTGGCCGCAGCCCTGCGCCCCCTGTGGGAGGACGCCGGCCCCCTGGTGGGCCTCCTGGCCGGTCGCTCGTTTACCGGCTGGTCCGAGCTGATCGACGTCGCCGAGGCCCAGATCGCGGCCATGGGCCCCGAACAACAGACCGCCCTCCTGCGCGCCCACCCCCGCCTCGGCGCCCCCCCGACCGCGCTACGGGCCCGCAGCGCCACCTCCTATGTGGAGCAGGGCGCGGGCGCGTTCCCGGATGACGGGACCGGGCGGCAACTCGAGGCGCTCAACGACCAGTACGAGGCGCGCTTCGGGTTCCCCTGCGTGGAATGGGTGGCCGGACGGCCCCTCGCCGCCCTGGTGCCGGTCATCGCGGCCCGGATGGAGCGGAGCCGCCCGACCGAGCTGGCCGCGGGGTGCGCGGCGCTGGTCGCCATCGCCCGGGACCGCCTGCACCGCTTTCACGGGGGCGAGCCCGCTGGCGGATGAACGGAATGTGAACACCCCGAACCCGGCCCGAACCGCGGCGACCCACCCTTTTAGGCTGGCCGCCCGATGCCCCTTATGTTCCTCAACGGCACTGCCATGGCGGGCCAAAAGGACCACGCCTGCCACGCCGGTTCGAGGTTCCTCGGCCCGGCCCGCACCACGGCCCGGTACCGGTTTCTGGTCATCCGGGACGAGTTCCCGGGCCTGCTGCCCGTCGAGCGGGACGGGCGCCCCATCGACGGCGAGCTCTACGACATGCCGGAATCGGTGTTGCGCGACAAGCTGCTCCCGGCCGAACCGGCCGAGTTGCAGCTGGGGACCGTCGAGCTGGCCGAGGGAGACGAGGTGCGAGCCATGGTCCTCTGCCCGGAGCGGCTGACGCCGGGTGACAAGGTCGTGGACATCTCGGAGCTCGGCGGGTTTCGCGTCTACCAACGGTTCCTGACAGCCAACACCCGGTTGAGCTACCTGCTCCGCCGGCCCGAGTGGTGATCGCAGGCGTCGACGGGCCCCGTCTGCTGCGTCGCCTCGGAGAGGTGGCCCAGATCGGCGCGGACGCTGGGGCGGTCACCCGCCTGGCGTGGACCGCCGAGGAGCGGCAGGCCCATGAGCAGGTGGCGGAGTGGGCCCGTCAGGCTGGGGCCACCGTCGTCGTCGACGCGGCCGGGAGTCTGATCGCCGAACGACCGGGGACCGATCCCGGCCTGGCCCTGGTGACGGGCAGCCACCTCGATACCGTCGTCCGTGGCGGTCGCCTCGACGGAGCCTACGGGGTGGTGGCCGGGATCGAGGTGATGGCCAGCTTGGAGGAGGCCGGGACCCGGCTGCGCCACCCGTTGCGGGTGGTGGCCTACAGCAACGAGGAGGGGGTGATGGCCCCGCCGTTCACCGGCAGCCGGGCCGTGATCGGGGCGGTCACCGACGCCGAACTGGGGGCCGTCGGTCCGGACGGCCGCACGCTGGCCGACCGGTTGCGGGCAGCAGGCGGCGACCCGGCGGGTCTACGAGACGCGGCCTGGTCGTCTCCGGTGGCGGCCACCGTCGAGCTGCACATCGAGCAGGGGCCGGTGCTCGATACGGCGGCCATTCCCATCGGCGTGGTCACGGCTATCACCGGCCAGCGCCGCGGCGTGATCCGGGTCACCGGGGCGGCCAACCACGCCGGCACCACCCCGATGACGCACCGCCGGGATGCCCTGGTGGTGGCCGCCCACATCGTGTTGGCCATAGAAGAACTGGCTCTCGCCGGGGCCGCCGACGTGGCGACCGTCGGCTTTCTCGAAGCGCGCCCCAACGTGGCCAACGTCATCGCCGGCGAGGTGGAGCTGAGCTTCGACGTGCGCGCCGCGGACGACGCCGACGGCGACGCCGCCATCAAGGAGCTGCAGGGTCGCCTGGCGGCCATTGCCGCATCCACGGCCACAGAGGTCAGCTGCGAGCCCCTGCCCGCAACCCCCGCCGTGGCTACCGACCCCCGGCTGCGAGCGATGATCGCGGCGGCGGCCGCGGCCCGGGACCTGCGCAGCGTGGAGCTGCCCAGCGGCGCCGGCCACGACACCGCCCACTTGGCCCGGCTGGGGCCAGTGGCCATGATCTTCGTGCCCAGCACCGGCGGGGTCAGCCACCAGGCGGCCGAATCCACCACTCCGGAGGCGCTGGTGCGGGGCGCCGACGTCCTGCTCGACGTGCTCTGCCGCGCCGACGCGGAGCTGCCGTGAACGACGACGACTACCCGCGGGACCTCCTGGGGTACGGCGAGACCCCTCCCGACCCCCAGTGGCCCGGTGGGGCCCGGCTGGCGATCAGCCTGGTGGTCAACTGGGAGGAGGGCGGGGAGAACAACGTGCTGCACGGCGACGCCTGCTCCGAGAGCGCCCTGCAGGACGTGATCGGCGCCCAACCGTGGATCGGCATGCGCCACCCCAACGTGGAGTCGATGTTCGAGTACGGCAGCCGGGCCGGGGTGTGGCGGCTGCTGCGCCTGTTCGAACGCCACCGCGTCCCGGTGACGGTGTTCGCGGTCGGCATGGCGGTCGAGCGGTCCCCTGGGGTGGTGCGGCGCATGGCCGACCTCGGGCACGAGATCTGCTCCCACGGCTACCGGTGGATCGAGTACCGCGACGTCGACGTGGACACCGAGCGCGACCACATCCGGCTGGCCATCGCAGCCATCGAGCGAGCGGTGGGTGAACGGCCCCTCGGGTGGTACACCGGCCGGAGCAGCCCCAACACCCGCCGCCTGGTGGTGGAGGAGGGAGGCTTCGTGTACGACTCCGACTCCTACGGCGACGATCTGCCCTACTGGACGGTGGTGGAGGGCACGCCGCACCTCATCGTGCCGTACACCCTCGACGTCAATGACATGCGCTTCGTGAGCCCGGCCGGCTTCGCATCGGGGGACGACTTTTTCGTCTACCTGCGCGACAGCTTCGACGTGCTGTACGCCGAGGGGGCCGACCATCCGAAGATGATGTCGGTCGGCCTGCACACCCGGTTGGCCGGCCGGCCCGGACGGGCCGCGGCCCTGGGCCGGTTCCTGGAGCACGCCGCGGGCCACGACGGCGTGTGGTTCGCCCGGCGCATCGACATCGCCCGGCACTGGATCCGAACCCACCCGTTCGCGGCCGCCCCTTAACGGCAAGGGCCGCTGGCGACCGACTCCACCAATCCGGCGATGATGTCCTCGCCCGTTTCGTGGCGCAGCGACCGGTACCAGGCCTGCGTCGCCGGCGGGTCCGACCCGTGGATGAGGGCGGCTCGGTTGCGGGCCCGCCGCACGATCTCCGCGGTCCGGGGCAGCCGCTCCTGCTGGTAGCGGGCCAGGGCGTCGGGAACGGAACGGTTGGTGCTCGTCAAATAGTGCACCAACACCAGGGCGTCTTCGAGGGCCTGGCAGCCGCCCTGGCCCAGATCGGGTGACATGGCGTGCCCGGCGTCGCCGATGAGCACGACCCGGCCCCGGTGCCACGTGGGGAGGGTGGGCAGGTCGTAGATCAGGACCCGGTTGACGCGGCCCGCGTCGAGGCCGCCGAGCAGGTGCTGCACGGCCGGTGCCCAGCCCGCGAAGGCCTTCCGCAGCTCGTCGATGGGGGCCGGACGCTCGGCTGCGTTGGCGACCTCGAGGGGCGCAGGAACGTCGAAGAAGGTGTAGAGGCTGTCCCCTCCGACGGGCATGACCGAGGCTCGCTGCCCGTCGCCGACCCAGGTGAGCCAGGTGTGCGGCGGGCAAATGCGGTCGTCGCAGGCGGTGATGGTGTTGTAGTTGACGTAGCCGACATAGGTGCCGGGCACCGGCCGCCCGACGACCCACTCCCGCAGGATCGAGTGGGTCCCGTCGGCGGCGACGACCAGGTCGGCTCGGACCCGGCTGCCATCGTCGAAGCAGACCCTGGCGGCCTCGGCGTCGCTGTCGACGGCCACGGCGCGGGTACCCAACCGGATGCGTTCCGGCCCCACGGCCCGGACCAGCAGGTCCTGCAGAGCGGCGCGCGCCACCGGCCAGGCCCGCTGACCGACAGTGTCGTAGACGGGCGCCAGGCTGAACATCGTGAGCGGGTCGCCGCTGGCGTCGGCATAGGCCATCTTCTCCATCTGCCCGCTGAGGGTCGCCAGCTGTTCGCCCAGGCCGAGCAGGTTGAGGACCTTCACCCCGTTGGGCCAAAGGGAAATACCCGCGCCGACGGGGCGGAACTCCGGGGTCTGCTCGTAGACGACCGGGTGGTGCCCGGCGTTGCGGAGCGCCAGGGCCGTCGCCAAGCCACCGAGGCCGCCGCCGACGACGGCAACGTTCAGCCCGTACATGCCGGCCAAGGAGTGCGGGTCGGGGGGCTCAGCGGGCTGCGTTCTTGACGAAGTCGGCGGGTCCGAAGGAGGCCGGCCTGGTGCCGGCGAACCAGCTACCGCGCACGTGGCGCCGGCGGGTGTCGGGGTCAGTCGCCAGGGCCGCCGAATGCCAGAGGTAGCAATCATGGAAAAAGAGGTCGCCCCGGTCGGCGTAGAGCGCGATCTCTCCCGGAACCTTCTCGAAGCCGAGCGGCATGGGGCAGGGTGGCGGTCGATCGGCGTAGCCACCGCACGGGGCCGCGCCGGGCGGGACGACGGCCCCATTGACGTTCTCGTACGGCGCCGGTGTCGCCCATTGATGGCTGCCGGGCACCACCCGCAGGAAGCCGTTGGCCGGACTGGTCTCGTCGATGTGAACGGTCACCGCGGTCGACGGCCACATGGCCAGGTGCGGCGAGGACTGCCAGTCGCTGTGCCATCCGATGCGCTTGTAGCTGCTCTCCGCGGCCGGCCGGGCGTCCTGGTACACGTAGCCGAAACGGTCGCCGTGACCCGACCAGGCGCCCGGCCCGAGGCAGCGCCCGGTCACGTCCTGCACGACCGGAGCATGGACGACAGCCGCCGCCGTCGGGGACAGCTCGGTGATGCGCAGGACGTAGTTGGCGAACTGGGTCGCTTTGGCGCCGGCGTCGCCCTCGATCAGGTCGGTCGTGCCGTAACGGTCGTCCAGCTCGCCGGCCACCAAGCGCTGCTGGGCGGCGCCACACTCCTCGTCGAGGGCGAGCAAGGTCGTTTGATCCAGGGCGCCGCGGAGCACCGCGAAGCCGTGCTGGGCGTAAAAGGAGGCGAGGGCGCCGAGCTCATCAGGGCCGAACACGCGGGGACCGAAGGCATCCACACCGACAGCCTACGAAGTGAAGATTTCCGGACCATTACAGCTGGCCCGGTCGACGCCCTTTTCTGGGTGACGAAACACAGCATTCACTTGATCCCGACCGGCTGGTCCAAAAGGATCCATAGGTGCCCGCTCTCCTGCTGCGCGGAGGCCGCATCATCGATCCCTCGGCCGTCGACGACTGCACTGGCGATTTGCTGATCCTGGACGGCCGCATTGCCGTCATCGGTCGGGGTCTGACCGCGGACTCCGGCACGGAGGTCATCGACCTGGAGGGCAAGCTGGTCGTCCCCGCCCTGATCGACCTGCACGCCCACGTCATGGCCGGCTTGGGCGACTTCTGCGTCGAACCGGATGCCATCGGGGTGGACATGGGGGTGCCCGTGGTGGTCGACGGCGGCACCAGCGGGGTGGCCACCTTCGAGGTATGCCGCCGGGCGGTGATCGACCACCCGGCGGTGCGCACCCGGGTGCTGGCGTTTATGGATCCCAACCAGCTCTACCTGGCCACCGGGGAGTTCATCTGCCACAAGCTGGAGATCGCCAACGACCTCCGCAACCTCGACGAGGCATCCCTTGCCGAGGCCCTCGAAGGTCACGCCGATGTGGTGGTGGGCCTCAAGGTGCGGGCCTGTCACGTCGGTGATCCGCAGCGCAGCCCGTTCCTCGACGCGGCCCAGCGGGCGGCCGGGGCGCGCCCGGTGATGGTCCACTTGGGCCGGTTTCCCCACACCCCGACGATCACGCCGGCCGCCCTGCTGGAGGCGCTGCGGCCCGGCGACATCCTGACCCACGCCTTCCGTGGTGCCGGGGGGATGCTGGGTGCCGACGGGAAGGCGGTCCCCCAGCTGCGAGACGCGGTCGACCGCGGCGTGGTGCTCGACATGGGCCACTCCGCCAGCGATTTCCGTTTCTCCGAGGCACGCCGGCTGATGGACCAGGGCTTCCTGCCGCATACGGCCTCGACCGACCTCAACCGCTTCAACATCGACGGCCCAGTCTTTTCCTATGCCGAGAATCTCACCAAGTTGCTGGCCCTGGGCATGAGCCAGCGCGAGGTCATCGCGGTCGCCACCACCCATGCGGCCGGCGTCATCGGGCGGGCGGGCGAGCTGGGGTCGCTGGCGCCCGGCCGGGCCGCGGAGCTGAGCGTCCTGGAGTGGCGAGCCGACGAGCCGGTGGCCACCTCCGACGGCTACCAGACCCTCGAGGCGCCGGCTGCCGTGGTGCCGTTCGGCTGTGTCCGGGACGGCCAGTGGATCCCGGCCGTGCCGGCGCCGAGCTTTGCCACCGCCGGAACCGCTCGACGGTGACCGCCCGGCTCACCCAGGACGATCTGACAGCCGCGCTCGAATGGTTCTGGCATCCCACCGCCGCCGTCTCCGAGCTGGACGCCGCCGGCGGGCTCCTCCGCTCGCGGCTGCTCGGGCGGGACCTGGTGGTGGCCCGCCTTGGTGGCGGCGCGCTGGCCGTCCTGCCTGACCGCTGCCCGCATCGATCCACCCGGCTGTCGGTCGGCTGCGTCGACGGAGCCGCCATCCGCTGCGCCTATCACGGCTGGCGCTGGGACGCCGCGGGCCGGTGCGTGGAGATCCCCTCCGCTCCGGATGCGCCCATCCCGGCCCGCTTCCAGATGAAGGCGTTCGAGGGTCGCGAGCGACACGGGCTGGTGTGGGTGCGGCTGCGGCCCGGCGCCCCTACCGAGATTCCGCCGGTCCCAGCCGTGGCAGACCCCACCATGCGCGTCGTCGCCGGTGCGCCCTACGTGTGGGCCACCAGCGCGCCGCGGCGGGTCGAAAACTTCGTGGACCTGGCTCACTTCGCCTGGGTGCACGACGGCACCCTGGGCAGCCGCGCCGAGCCGGTGCCGCCCGACGTTACCGTGCTGCGGGTCGGCAATGAGCTGCGCTTCGGCTTCGAGTCGCCTCCGGTGGTCGACCCCGATCCGGCCGCCCTGCTGGGGGCCAGCGACTACCGGATGCCGATGCCGCTCACTGTCGACATCTCGTTTCGCATCGCCGGCCGGCCCGGGGTGCGGCGCCATTTGTGGATGACCGCGGCGCCGCTCGAACCCGGGGTGTGCCGCACCTACTGGTCGGTGGCCCGCAACGACGACCTGGACGGCCCTGACGACGACTACCTCGACTTCCAGCAAGTGGTCCTCGCCGAGGACGAGGCGGTGGTCTGCAATCAGGTCCCGGCCGAGTTCCCCCTCGACGCCCGGGCCGAACTGCAAGTCAAGGCGGACAAAGTCTCCTTCGAGTACCGGCGCTGGCTGCGGGAGCTGGTGGCGGCGGCCCGGCAAGGTGCCGCGGCGCTGGCGGTGGCGGCCGGTGGCGCCGCGCCCGAGGTCGGCGAAGACGCGCTGGCCGGGACGCGGCGTTGATGGCTGGCCGGGACCTGGCCGAACTCCCGAAGGCCCACCTGCACCTCCACCTGGAGGGGGCCATGCGGCCGGCCAGCTTGCAGGAGCTGGCCGCCGAGCGGGGCGTGGGGGTGCCACCGGTTCGTGAGTTCACCGGGTTCGCCGCCTTCGCCGGGCTCTACGTGGCGGCCTGCGAGTTGCTCACTTCCGAGCGACTGCTGCGCCGGCTGGTACGCGAGGTGGTGGAAGACGCGGCCGCCGACGGGGTGGTGTGGCTGGAGCCGGCCTTCTACAGCCCGCGCTACCGGTCCACCGTCGGACCGGACCAGCACACCATCGAGATCGTCCTGGACGAACTGCGTACCGCGGGCGACGCCCTCGGCGTGGGCACCGGACTGATCGTGGCCGCGGACCGCACCCTCGACCCGGCCGAGGCCCTGGGGCTGGCCCACGTCGCCGCCGGCTTCGCCGGCCAGGGGGTGGTGGGCTTCGGCCTGGCCAACGACGAGGCCGGCTACCCCCCCGAGCCGTTCGCACCCGCCTTCGCGGTGGCAGTGGACGCCGGGCTGCTGTCCGTGCCGCACGGCGGCGAGCTCGCCGGGCCGGAGTCGGTGCGCGGCTGCCTCGACGCCTGTGGTGCCCACCGGGTCATGCACGGGATCCGGGCCGTCGAGGACCCGGCCCTGCTGGCCCGGCTGGCCGACGACGGCGTCTGCCTCGACGTCTGCCCCAGCTCCAACGTGGCCCTGTCGGTCGTGCCGAGCATCGACGTCCATCCCTTGCCGCGCCTCATCGAGGCCGGCGTGCGGTGCTCGATCAACGCCGACGACCCGCTGCTGTTCGGCCCGGGGATCCTGGAGGAGTACGCCCTCTGCCGCGATCAGCTGGGCCTCGGAGAGGCGGACCTGGCCCGGGTGGCCGGCTGGTCGCTGGACGCCTCGGCGGCGCCGGCGGCGGTGCTCGACGCCGGTCACGCCGGCATCGCGCAATGGATGGGGGAGGTCCGGCCGTGAGCGTGCTGATCACCGGCGGCGTGGTGCTACCTATGCGCGGCGGCAGGGAGGCGATCGATCCGGGCGCGGTGCTCATCGACAAGGAACGCATCGTGGCGGTGGGCCCGGCTGCCGAGCTGGCTGCCGACCGGCGGGTCCAGGACGCCGAGGTGGTGGATGCTGCCGGGGGCGCGGTCATACCCGGTCTGCACAACTGCCATATGCACTCGGGCTTGTTGCGGGGCACCGCGGAGTCATTGGCCCTGTGGGAGTGGTTGGAGTCCTACGTGGACCCCGCCCATCGGGCCCTGACTCCGGAGATCGCCGCCGCGGCCTCGCGCTTGTGTTACGCGGAGTCGATCCTGGCCGGCACCACCTCGGTGATGGACATGTGGCGGTACATGGAGGGCTCGGCGGCCGCGGCCGCAACGCTGGGTCTACGGGCCACGCTGGTGCCCTACGTCGCCGACGAACCGGGCTACGACTACTTCGAAACCCTCGCCACCAACCGGGCCTTGCTGGACGCGGTGAGGGGCATGGGCGTCGGCGGCCGGGTGCGGGCCTGGGTCGGCCTGGAGCACCTGCTGTACTGCAGCCCGGCCTGCTTCGCCGCAGCCGTCGAGTTGGCCGACGACTACGAGACCGGCCTGCACACCCATTCCTCCGAGACGACCTGGGAGGTGGAGGAATCCTGCCGGCGCTGGGGCCGCCGCCCGATCGAAGTGATGGGGGATCGCGGCGTGCTGGGCCCCCGCACCGTCATCGCCCACTGCGTCTGGCTCGATGATCATGAGATCGAGCTCCTGGCCCAGACCGGCACGGCGGTCGCCCACTGTCCCTGCTCCAACATGAAGCTGGCTTCGGGTGCGGCGCCCATCGCGGCGCTGGCCGCCGCGGGCGTGACAATCGGACTCGGCAGCGACGGCGAGAAGGAAAACAACAATCTCGATCTGCTGGAGGAGATGAAGTTCGCCTCCCTGCTGCAGAAGGTGTCGACGCTCGACCCGGCCGCCGGCGATCCGTGGGACGTGCTGGCCTTGGCCACCATCGACGGGGCTCGGGCCCTGGGCCTGGACGCGGTCACCGGTAGCTTGGAGGTCGGCAAGCGGGCGGATGTGGTGGTGGTGGACCTGACCGGCCTGCACACCACCCCGATCCTGCACGACCGGGATCTCAACGTACCTGCGCACCTGGTGTTCTCGGCCCGGGGATCCGACGTCCGGGACGTGTGGGTGGACGGTCGGCGCCTGGTGGCTGACCGGATCCCCACTACCTTCGATCCGGCCGCGATCCGCGCCGACGGTCAAGCGGCCGCCGAAGAGTTGTTCGCCCGGAGGGCGGCACTCACCGCCACATAGCCGCCGCGCTCAACTGGCGCTGGAGCGGGCCCAGATGTTGATCCCGCCCTCCGTGGCGTAGCGGTCGATCTCGGCCAGCTCGCCGGCGTCGAAATCGAGGTGGTCCAGGGCTGCGACATTGCTCTCCAGCTGCTCGACGCTGCTGGCCCCGATCAGGGCCGAGGTGACCCGCTGGTCCCGCAGCACCCAGGCCAACGCCAGCTGGGACAGCAGCTGGCCCCGGCCGGCGGCGATGGCTGCCAGAGCCCGCACCTTGGCCAGGTTCTCGTCGCTGAGCATCCCGCCTCGGAACGATTGGTTTCGGCTAGCGCGCGAGCCCTCCGGGACGCCATCCAGGTACCGGTCCGTGAGCAAGCCCTGGGCGAGCGGTGAGAACACGATGCAGCCGACACCCTCGTCTCCTAGGACGTCGAGCAGATCGGCTTCGATCCACCGGTTGAGCATCGAGTACGAGGGCTGGTGGATAAGCAGCGGGGTCCCCAGGTCTCGGAGGATGCCCACGGCCTGGCGGGAGCGAGGCCCGGAGTAAGAGGAGATGCCCACGTACAGGGCCTTCCCCTGTCGTACTGCGGTGTCGAGCGCCCCCATGGTCTCTTCGAGGGGCGTGTCGGGGTCGAAGCGATGCGAGTAGAAGATGTCGACGTAGTCGAGGCCCATCCGGCGCAAGCTCTGGTCCAAGCTGGCGAGCAGGTACTTCCTGGACCCCCATTCCCCATAGGGGCCCGGCCACATGTCGTAGCCCGCTTTCGTCGAGATGATGAGCTCGTCGCGGTACGGGCCGAGGTCCGTCTTGAGTGCCGCCCCGAACGTGGCCTCGGCGGAACCGTAGGGCGGGCCGTAGTTGTTGGCCAGATCGAAATGGGTTATGCCCAGGTCGAAGGCGCGCCGCAGGATGGCTCGTGATATCTCGAGCGGGCGCTCGCCGCCGAAGTTCTGCCACAGTCCGAGCGACACCGCAGGCAAGCGGATGCCGCTGCGGCCGCAGCGGCGGTAGGGAATGGTGTCGTAGCGATCGTCGGCCGCGGTCCAGGGCATGGGCACTTCCTTTCAGTTACACGTCGTCGGGAGCAGACAGTTCGAGGTCGATGCCGCGGATCTGCCGCAACCGCTCCCGGAGGAAGTCGAACGCCGTGCCGCCTCCCAACTGCACGTCGTCCGCGGCGTGGAGGAACAGCGGCGTCGCCACCCGGGGCTGCCGCGCATCATCGCCTTCGGGGAGCAATACCCGGTGGGTGGTCGACGGGTACCAGCCCCCGCTCGCCAGGGCGAGCATGTCCCCGCTGTTGATGACGACGCTACCGGGGTCGCAGGGCACGTCGTGCCACGCCCCCGACGTGTCGAGCACTTGTAGCCCGGGTCGGGTGGCGGCGGGGAGCACGGTCAGCAAGTTGATGTCCTCGTGGGCGGCGGCGCGCAGCGCGCCGGGAGGCTCGGCGCCCGTCAGCGGAGGGTAATGGAGGATGCGGAGCAGGGTTCGGCGCGACCCCTTGGTCATCTGCGGCAGCGGCATCGAGAATCGCGCCGCGACGTCTGCGGGTGTCTCGGCGCCCAGCCAACCGAGCAGGGTCGTGCCGAGCGTGGTCGCAGCTCGGTGCAAATCGGCGGCCGCATCGCTCAAACCCGCGGGATGCCTGCCCTCGGGGTACCAGTGGAAGAACTCCTTCACGTCAGGGACGGTGGCCCCGACCGCCGTCTCTGGTGCGCTCTGGGGGTGATACCCGTCCTGGGCGCCCGGACCCGGCAGGTACCCGTACTTGGCTTCAGTGCGAAACCACGCCAGCCACTCGTCCTGGACGCGCCGGACCAGGTCGGCGGAGAGCGGATGCTGCACGAGGACCGCGAAACCCGTGTCTCGCAGGGCCTCGTCGAACCGCCGGGGCGCGTCCGGTTGGCCGTAGTCGACAGTGGCCACGTTCATGCGTGTACCTCCAGCGGATCGGTGCCGTCCAGGGCGCGGCCTTCCAAGGAGTCCGGGCAACCGCACGACCCCCGACGAACGATGTGCACGGGCCGGACCTCGGTCGCGCGACCGGAGGTCCATTGCAGCACTGACGTGACGGCCCGCCGCCCCATGTCGTCGACCGGCTGGCAGGCGGTCGTCAGTCCGGGGACGGAGAACGCCGCCTGGGCGATGCCGTCGAACGACGCCACGGCCAGGTCATCCGGTACCCGTCGCCCGAGGTCCGCGGCGGCGCGCAGCACACCGAAGGCCTGCTCGTCGCTGGCGACGAACACCGCGGTCGGCGGCCGGACCCGGCTCAACAGGCGCAGGCCGGCTGCGTAGCCGGCCCGCCGGTTGACGAAGGTGCGGATGACCGGGCATCGGGATGGTGAC
>DASXZS010000011.1:0-5161 GCA_036501785.1 Acidimicrobiales bacterium
ATGAGTTGGCCCACCGCGGCAATCAGTCGTTCGGTGCTCTTGCGGGCCTCACTACCCCCGACGGTCAACACGTACGGGCGCCCTTCGAGGCCGCCCAGATGGAAGCGCCACAGTTGGTCGTCCGTCCCGTCGAGCGGGCAGAAGTAAGGGGAGACCCCGGCCCCCACGTTTACGACCTGGTCGGGCTGACAGTCGAGGAGCTCGATCGCTTCCCGTCGGGTGTGCTCGGAGATGGCCAGGATCCGATCGGCTCCGGCCACCCAGCGGGCCCGAGTCCGGTATCGCTCCTCGTGGGCCGGGGTCGGCAGGTAGTGACGCGGCGCCCGCAACGGGATCAGGTCGTACAGGGTGACGAGGCGCGGCACACCGCTGGCAGCCCAGTGGGGCGCCACCGCCAAGATGGCCGCGTCGTCGAGACCGACGTGCAGGAAAGGCGCGGTGACGTGATAGACGAGGCTGCCCGGCTGGGCCACCAACCGGCGGGTCTCAGCTCGGCAGTCCCAGCGCACCAGGTCCGCCGCAAGCAGTTCGCCCGGCAGCCCCGCGGCCGGAGGCAACTCGGGAGCCAGAAGGGCGGCGGCGACTCGTCCGGCCCTGGCGAGAGCGGCCGAGTAGGCCGCCACGTAACGCCCGATGCCCCGATCGGCGTAGCCGTCGACTTGCAGGGCCTGGATGTCGAGAGCCGCCCGGACCGGTGCTGTCAAGGCTCGGCCGCCGGCGCTCCCAGCAGTCGCTCGATCTCGTCCAGCCGCCGCGCCAGGCGGGTCGCGGTGTCGGAGGACCGGCGCGCCGTGTCGTTGAGGGCCGCGGCCCGGACGCCGGTCGTTTGCACGACCTCGTCGATCTTGTCGAGCCGGCTGCCCAGGTTGACCAGACGGGCGTCGATGGCGTCGAGGCGGGCGTCGAGCGTGTCCAGCCGCACCGTGACGGGAAACAACAACCGGGCCCGCACGCCGGAAAGCCGCTCTCGTGCACGCTGCCTCACGACATGCTCCTTCTTCGGCGGTAAGACTAAGCGCCCTCTGCGGCGAGCCAGCGTTCGACAGTAGCGAGGAACCGGCGGCGGGTCGATTCGAGCGAGAACTCGGCGGCGCGCGACCGGCCGGCCGCCACCACGCCGGCGCGGCGCGCCTCGTCGGTGAGCAAATCGTCGACGGCGCAGGCCACGGTCAGCGGGTCCTTGTCGGCGAGGAGGACGCCGGCCCCGGCCACCGTCTCGGTGACGGCCGCAGCCTGATAGGCGAGGACCGGAAGCCCGAGTTCCATGGCCTCGAGGATGGGAACGCAGAAGCCCTCATGCTCGGAAAGGCACACGAAGACATCTGAGGCTCGGAAGTATGCCAGGAGTTGGGGAAAGGGGGTGGCGTCGCGCAACTCCAGCCCGTCCCCCAGCCCGAGCTCTTCGCTCATCTGTTGCAGGGCCCGCTGGTAGCGGGGCGAGGTCGCGCCGCCTACCAGCGTGAGGGTGGCGAGGGGATCAAACAGCCGGCGGTACACCGCGAAGGCCGCCACCACGTCGTGCTGGCACTTGTTGGGGGATATCCGCCCCACGAACAGCCAGCGGCGTCCGCCCCGTTCCCGTTGGCGGCGCAGACGGGTCAGGGTTTTGCTGTCGGGATCGCGGTGGTACTCCTCGAGGTCGAGGAGGATCGGGCACACCGCGGTGCGGCGGTACCCGAGTTCGATGAGCTCGGCCTCGTTGTACCCCGAGTCCGCCAGGGCCAGTCCGGTGACAGGAGCGAGCTGCTCCAGCTGCTTGCGGGCCAGGTCCATGCTCTTCGCCGCGGGTGGCTCCCAGCGAGCGAAGTACCGGGACGGCGTGACGTTGTGGTAGTCGGCGACGACCGGCTGGCCGGCGGCGGCGACCTTCTCGAGCCACTCCGCCATGGGCGAGTTGGTCGAGGCGTGATAGAGGATGACCCGCTCCAGGTCCCCGGCCGGAGGGCCGTCGGCAAAGGGACGGGCCCCCTCCCCCGCGAAGCGGGGATCGATCCAATCGGCGTAGATGTCGCTGTCGTAGCCGACCGCCCGAAAGGCCCGTCGCAGCTGCAAGACGTGGTTGCTGATGGCGTCGTGCTTGGCGAACCCTGGGACCAGCTGATCGATCCTCACCGCGGGTCTGAACCGTCTCGTTCCAACCGCTCCACCCGGGCGCTCAGCTCGTCCACCTCGACCTGCAGCTTGACCGTGGCGCCCTCGACGCGCTCAATTCGGTCAATTAAGATGCCAGCCAGGTGTGTCATGGCTTGACCGAAGGCCATCAGCTGGCGGCCAAAATAGAACAGGTACCACGCGATCAGTTTCTTCACGAGCTTCTTGACCACGGGAACCATGGGCAGGCGGGATCCGGTTGGCGCGTCAAGGTCGATGACAGCGAGGTCATCGACCGCTACGAGCGCAGCCCGCGCATCGGTCCCGTCGACATCGCGCAGGGACAATCGGTCCGCGACCTGGCGAACCCGATCGAGAAAGCCAGGCGCAATGGTGGCGAGGCGAGCTTCTGCGGCGGTCAGGCGCTGGTCGACCAGGTCGGCCATATCCTCCTCGGGCATTCAGGGGAACGTACCAGCCGGTCGAGAGCGGGGCGTCGCGAGACGGTCCCGTCTCAAGGTGGCGGTCGTTGCCGTGGCCGCGGTGGGAATCGGTGCTCCGCTCGTCGCGGCCGCCGGCCCGGCCCGGCCGGCTAGCGCGGCCGTGGTCCTCCACCAGACCTGGTCAGTGGAGTTGCCCGACGGGACGACGCCCATAGCCGAGTCCTCGCCGAGCGAGGTCACCCTCGACGGCGGGGGCCCGTCGGTCGTGGTGGGCTCCCGGGCTGGCCGCGTCTACGCGCTCCACCTCCGCAACGGAACACCGGTCGCCGGATGGCCGGCCAGCACGGGGGGGATCCCCGTGGACTCGACGCCCTCGGCGAGCGGATCGACGGTGTACGTCGGCGTTGGGTATCCGAGCAACCCACCGACCGCCGGCGGCTACGAGGCGTTGTCCGCTAACGGAGCGGAACGCTGGTTCCGGACCATCGCATCGCAGCCGGCGGCCGGCAGCCCGAACATCGGGGTGGACTCGTCGCTCGCCGTCGGCAACCTGCAGGGCGGCACCGACGTGGTATCCGGCTCCATGGGCCAGCAGGAGGACGCCCTCAACGCATCGACGGGCGCGATCCTCCCCGGCTTTCCCTGGTTCGAAGCCGACAGCAACTTCAGTACCCCGGCCCTGGGCGACCTGTATCGCAACGGCCGCACGGAGATCGTGGAGGGCGGGGACTCCACCCAAGGGCTCGCAGAGGGCTACCAGTACCAAAACGGGGGGCACGTGCGCGTGCTCAGCTCCTCCGGCAAGCTGATCTGCCAGTACAACACCAACCAGGTCGTCCAGTCCTCGCCCGCCATCGGCCGGTTCCTCGCCGGCGGAGGGGTCGGGATCACCGTGGGGACCGGTCACACCTGGCCGGGGGCATCCAACACCAACCAGGTTCTGGGACTGGGATCCGGCTGCAACCTGGTCTGGGCCCGCACCCTCGACGGCTGGACCAACAGCAGCCCGGCCCTGGCCGATGCCCTCGGGAACGGCCAATTGCAGGTCGCGGAAGGCACCAACATCGGCGGTGGATTCGCTTCCGGTTCGGTATGGCTCCTCAACGGGGCCACCGGCCAGCCGATCTGGCACGTCCCGGCCTTGGGCGCGGTGGTGGGTGGAATTGCGACTGTCGACCTGGGCGGTGGTTACCAGGATCTGCTGGTCGCCACGACCCGCGGCGTGGAGATCCTCGACGGGCGCAACGGCGCGGTGCTGGCGACGGCCGAGCGCGGGGTGATGGCCATGCAGAACACCGCGCTGGTCACCGACGACCCCAACGGCGAGATCGGCATCACGGTGGCGGGCTACAACAGCAACGGGAGTACGGTCGCCCATCTCGAGGTGCCGGGCACCAGCGGGCGCCGGGCCACCGAAGCGGGCGGCTGGCCGATGTTCCACCACGACCCGCAATTGACCGGAGATGCCGGGCTCCCGCCCCCGACCGTGGCGGTGCCATGCAAGCCGCCCGCGACCCCCCCGCACGGCTACTACATGACCGCATCAGACGGCGGGGTCTTCAACTTCGGCAATCTCCCCTTCTGCGGATCGACAGGCAACCTGGTGCTCAACCAGCCAGTGGTCGGCATGGCCGCCACCAAAAACGCCGGCGGCTACTGGCTGGTCGCTCGCGACGGCGGGATCTTCGCTTTCGGCAACGCCGGCTTCCACGGATCCACCGGCGGCATCCGCCTCAACCAACCAATCGTCGGCATGGCCACCACCCCAAATGGCGGCGGCTACTGGCTGGCGGCCCGCGACGGCGGCATCTTCACCTTCGGCAACGCCGGCTTCCACGGATCCACCGGCGGCATCCGCCTCAACCAACCAATCGTCGGCATGGCCACCGACCGGGCCACGGGTGGGTATTGGCTGGCGGCCTCCGACGGCGGTATCTTCACCTTTGCAGCGCCGTTCTACGGTTCCCTGGGCGCGGTACGGCTGGCTCAGCCTGTCGTGGAGATGGCGGGCTTCTAGAACCAGGGCCCGACCGGCATCACGCCGGCCGCGGCGCGACAGGTGAGTCGTCCCAGCTGCGGTCCTGGTCCGCCCACGCGTCCCACACCTGGCGCGGGCTCTCAGCCCAGATCCGGTGCATGGCCAGCCGGGTCGCCACGGCCCACGGCAGGTTCTCGAGCACCGCTCGGCGCACCCCCTCGCCTGGGCCTTCGGTGATCCGGCGGACCAGATGCTCACGGGCCACGTCTGCCGGTGCGTTCCGGGCCAAGCAGAGCAACGAGTTGCGTCGAGCCAAGAATCGGACAAAGGCTTCTCGGGGTCCCCCGCTGGTCGCCGACAGCCGGTGGGTGACGACCCCTCGGGGGTCGTACACGATTCGCAGCCCAGCGAGGCGGGCCCGGAGGCACCAATCGGTGTCCTCGTTGTAGGCGAAGAATCGGGACGCGAACCCCCCCAGACGCCGGAGGGTGTCGGCCCGGAACACCGGCGCCGTTCCGCTGAACCCGAAGCGCTCGGCTGGCTGATCGAAGCGGCCGTCATCAGGCGCCCCCAGCCCGTACTCCCCCGCAATCCCGTGCCCGCGGAGAAATGATCCGGCGTGGTTGAGCACCCTGACGAGTGGGCCCCG
>DASXZS010000012.1:0-7405 GCA_036501785.1 Acidimicrobiales bacterium
CCAAGTGCCGATGCTTCCCAGCGCGCCTCGCGCCTGGTCGGCTTGATCGGCGAACGACCCGTGGAAGACCACGGCTTGCACGTCGGCGTTGTCCCACAGGTAGATCAGCTCGGCGGCGGTGTACCGGTAGTTGGTATTTACCGGCACCAGTCCGGCTTTGAAGCAGGCGAAGACGGACTCCAGGTACTCCGGCCCGTTGTAGAGGTATTGCGCCACCTTGGCCTGATGGCCCAAGCCGGCGTCCAGCAAGGCCGCCGCCACGCCGTTGGCCCGTTGGTCGAACTGCCGCCACACCCGTCGGGTCGCTCCCTGCGCCAGGGCGGGCGCGTCAGGATGGACCTCGGCCACCGCCTCCCACACGTCAGCGAAGTTCCAGCGGGACATTTGACGGATGGTAGCGGGCCGTCCTCTACCCCCCCGTCAGCGGCGCCACCCCGGTCCCACCGCGGGCCGCGACCCGACGGCCATGGCCTACCGGGGCTCGGCGGGGTCAAAGGCCGTGGCAAACCAGCGGGCGGTGGGGGTACGCACGGTGAGCGCATTCCCCAGGTGCGTGGCCAACGCGGCCACGGCGCGGTGGCTGCCCGGGGGTGCCCCGTCGAGTAATTCGTTCCAGAACACCGCCCAGCCGCCGGCGAGAGTGTCGTTACGGCCCGCTCCGGTGAGCAGTCTGGCCAGTGCAGCCACGGCTCGGGGTCTGCTCACAACAGCGGCCTGCAGCGCGGCGGTCACCCTTTGATAGGGAAGGTGGGCGGCGGCCAGACGGGCTCGATAACGGACCGCGGCTCCCCCTGGCGTATGGAGGATGGCTTCCGCAGCCCACCGGCCGCTCTGCATGGCCTGGGCGATCCCCTCGCCCTGGAGCGGATTCACCAGGCCGGCCGCGTCGCCGACCAGCAGGACCCGGCCTGCGGCCGGCGTGGTCCCGACCATCCCCATCTTGAGCCATCCACCGAGTCGGCGCGCCGGCTCGTTCGCGCCACGAGTGCCGTCGTCGTCCACCAACCCCAGTTGTCGGAGCCGACCGATGAACTGCGGAAAGGCCCGCACCGCCGCGGCGCCCGCCTGCCGGTCCGCGCCGGTCCCCACCCCCAGCCCGAGGTTGGCACCGCCGTCCGCGCCCGGGAACACCCACCCGTAGCCGGGAAAACCCTGCCAGCGCTCCGGCTCCCACAGCACGATGGCGGGCACGTCGATCGGCTGCGGATGGTAGACCCGGATGGCGAATCCCCACAGCACCTTCGAACCATCGACCAGGCCGGCGACCGCGGCCACCCGGCTGGTAGCGCCATCCGCACCGATGACGAAGTCGGCGCCAAGCTCCTGCCCATCGCTCACCATGAACCCGTCAAGGCGGCCTGGAGCCGACCACCGCGGTTGGTCGGCTCGCCCCAAGAGGGGGGTGACGCCGGCGGCGACCGCGGCCTGGTGAAGCGACGCATCGAACCCGGACCGGGTCGCCGCCACGCCATGTCCCGGGTAGGTCAGCCCCGGCGCGTTCGGCAACCGGACCCGCCGGCCGGTCGGACCGACCACCAGCATGGGACCAACCCGGGGCCCGGGCGGCATCGGCAGCCCCAGATCGGTCAGCAGCTGAACGCCCCGAGGGCCGATCAAGTCGCCGCACGCCTTGTCTCGGGGGAATGTCGCCTTGTCCAGGAGTCCAACCCGGGCCCCGCCCCGCGCCAAGACCGTGGCCGCCACCGCGCCCGCTGGCCCCGCCCCGACCACTAGCACGTCGAAACGAGAGGCGCGCACTTCTGCTCCTTAGCTGTGGGCTCTTCAGCGGTGGCCGTGGCCTACATTGCAATCCTTGCACCCTGCAGGGGAGGACCGTGCTGCCTGCCACCGGTGAACCCAACCGATTCGCCCAGCAACTGTTCACCCCGCTGCCCGGACGCTACGACGTCCTGGCCGAGGTTCTCTCCTTCGGCCAGAACGGTCGGTGGCGCCGGGCCATGGTCGATCGCATCGTGGCGAACGCTCCCGCCCGGGTGCTCGACGTGGCGTCGGGGACCGCCGGCGTCGCCATCCAGGTAGCCACCCGGACCGAAGCTCAGGTGGTGGGCCTGGATCTGACGCTCGACATGCTTCGGCAGGGCCACGGCCGAGTCGGCGGATCGGGTCTGGCGGACCGTATCCAGCTCACCGCCGGCCGCGCCGAACAGCTGCCGTTCCCCGACGACTCCTTCGACGCCCTCACCTTCACCTACCTGCTGCGCTACGTGGACGACCCCCAGGCCACGCTGCGAGAGCTGGCCAGGGTGGTCAAGGCGGGCGGCGCCGTCGCCAGCCTCGACTTCCTCGCCCCGCCCAGCCGATTCTGGCAAGCGTGGTGGTGGGGGTACACCCGCCTCGTCCTGCCCGTGGCCGGACTGATCACCGGCGGTCGCGCTTGGTACCGGGTGGGCCGCTTTCTCGGCCCCAATATCTCTCGGCACTACCGCCAGTTCCCGCTGGCGTGGACGGTCGCCGCCTGGCGGCAGGCGGGATTCGACGATGTGAGGGTGCGGCTGATGAGTCTCGGCGGCGGCCTGGTCATGAGCGCAACTCGCCGGCGTGACTGAGGAATCGGCGGCGGACTCTGCGGCCCGTCCAGCGGACCGTCCCGGCCCCGCACCCCCGCCCGCGTTCTATGCCACCCAGCCGGGTGGATGGCGGGACTGGTGGAATCTGCTCCACCTTCCATACACGGCGTGGCACCTCTCCTACGTTGTCATCGGTGCCTCGCTGGCCCCTCACGTCGACGTCGCTCGACTGGTGGCGACGTTGCTGGCCTTCACCCTGGCTGTTGGGGTCGCGGCCCACGCCCTCGACGAGCTGCGCGGGCGGCCCCTGCGGACCCGGATCCCGTCCTCGATCCTCGTGGTCATAAGCAGCATTGCGCTCGCCGGCGCGGTGGCGATCGGGATCGCCGGACTGACGCGAGTGGGCTGGCCGCTGGTCCCCTTCTTGATCGTCGGTCCGTTGCTCGTGAGCGCCTACAATCTGGAACTCCTCGGTGGTGTAGTGCACACCGACGTGGGCTTCGCACTGGCGTGGGGCGCCTTTCCGGTGCTCACCGCCTATGTGGCCCAAACCAGCCGGCTATCGGCCGGCGCGGTCCTGGCGGCGGCGGCCGCTTTTGCGCTGTCACGGGCGCAGCGGTACCTGAGCACCCCGGCTCGGGCGGTCCGCCGCCGGGCTGCCACCGTCGAAGGTCGGGTCACGCTGGGGGACGGGTCGTCGGTTCCGATCGACCAACAGACGCTGGTGGCACCCCTGGAGGCCGCGCTACGAGCCCTTTCGTGGTCTGTCGTCATCCTCGCCGCCGGCCTGGCTGTCCAGCGCCTGGGGTAACCGTGGGCGTGGGGCCGGCGGGGCCGGCGGGCGAGACAGTGTGGCGGTCCTCAGCCGAGCCGGCACCGGACCAGCTGCCGGCTAGGGCCGCCGGCCCAGGACGAAGACATGCTCGCTGTGGCCCATAGGGTCCTCGATGGTGCAATTCCAGACCACGTCGAAGCCGGCGCCGGCAAGCAAGGTGAGGTTGGTCCGCCGATCGAAGTGACTCCAGTACATCGGGACCCCGAGCCAGCTGTCCGGGTCGTGGTCTTCGGGAAGATCGACCGCACCGAGGCAGAGCAGGACCAGGCCCCCAGGCCGCAGCACCCGGTAGAACTCGGAGAATACGGCCGCGTGTTCCGCCCGAGGTACGTGGATGATGGCGTAGTACGACACCACCGCCGCCAACCGACCCGATGCCACCGGCAGATGGGCCAGGTCGCCCTGGACGAACGACGCTCGCGGGACAATCAACGCCCCCCGCGCCACCTGGGCCCAGGAGAGGTCCAGCGCGACCACCTGCCCGTCACCCTCGGCCAGACGGGCCGTGACCGGAATGCCCGCACCCGCGCCGGCGTCGAGCACCAGGTCACCCGGCGCCAGTCCCGCCCCGATCTCGTGGAGCAGCGCCATGTCCAGACCGTCGACCGGGCGGGCCGCCAGGTACTCCCGTGCCGCCGCGTCATAGCCTCGCCGCACGACGTGTCTGGGCGACTCGGGCACGGCGCCCATACTGCCCGGCGGTGCGTCCCTTGCGCCCCCCACGCCCCCTACGCCCCGGCCGCCAGGTAGCGGCGAAAACGAGCGACGGTGACCTCCACCACCCGGTCGTGCCCCCAGCGCACCAACGGGTAGGCCACCCGGCTGGCCAGCCGCATGGGCGCCTGCATCATCTCAACGGTCCAGGCCGCGTCGATGACAGACCCCTCGCCGGCGGGTCGCAGCGCCAGCGACGCCACCCCCGTGAGGTCCCCGGCCACGACGGCGTCGATAGCTTCCGGCCGCACACACGTGGTCAGCTCCACCCGGACACGCATCCGGTACGGCAACGGCGGAGCCACCACGCCGTGCAGCACCGTCCCGGCCGCCAACCCGTCGCCTTCCAAGCGGAAGTCCTGCAGCCACGGCCACCAGCGCTCGAACCGCTCCACCTGCTCGATGGCCGACCACACGTCCTCAGGACGGCAGGCGAAGCCGTGTTGTCCCCGGTAGTCGATGACGGGTTGGGCCATGAGCACATTGCCGCCGGCGTCGACCAGAGTGCGGTTCGTCAGGCCCGGGTGGCGGTGTCGACAACCCGCCAGTGGGACGGCTCACCGACGTCCTCCTGGACCACACCCAGCCGCTGGAGGTAGTGCAGATGGGCCAGGGTCTCACCGACCGCGGCCCGCCGCATGAAGCCCTGGATCTGGTCCCACGGCCGGCTCCATGTCATCCGGCCAGCCAACCCCCACGTGGTGGTCACACCCTCCCGGATGGCCGAGATCACCTCTTCGAAGCGGGCTTGATGATGGGCCTTCAACTCCGCCACCCGAGCGGGCAGGTCGGCGAAACGATGCTCGTGGGCAGGCAGAACCTCCTCCACGTCATAGGCCCCTACTTTTTCGAGGGAGCCGAGGAAGTCGCCGAGCGGATCCAGGCCGGCCTGCGGGTGGAACGAGATGTTGGGGGTGATGCGGGGCAGCACGTGGTCGCCGGAGAGCATCAAGCGGTGGTCGGACTCGTAGAAGCACAGGTGGCCGGGCGAGTGCCCCGGGGTCCAGATGGCGCGGAGGTCCCAGCCCGGCACCTCGGGCTTGTCGCCGTCCTCCATCAGGATGTCAGGGGTGGCCGCCCACACGAACGACCGGATCGGCATCGACGCCTGCTGCAGGCCGCTCACCTCGTTCTCGGGCGCGCCGTCGCGCCGCAGCATGGCGGCCATCTGGCCGAGGAGCTCGTCAGGCTCGTCGTAGCGGGCGCCGATCAGGCTGGCATCGGCGGGGTGCAGAGCCACCCAGGCCCCGGACGCCTCTCGGATCCGGCCCGCCAGGCCGTAGTGGTCGGGGTGGATGTGGGTCACCAGCACGCCCTGGACGTCGCCGATGGCGAAGCCGGCGTGCTCGAGGCCAGCGACGAGCATCTGGTAGGCGTCGTCGGTGTTCCAGCCGGCGTCGATCAGGTACGGGCCCTTCGGGGTCTCGAAGGCGTAGACCAGGACATAGCGCAGCGGGTTGTTAGGGATCAGCACCGGGATGCTCCACAATCCGGGGCGGACGCGCTCGACGGGGGGAAGGGGCAGCTCGTTGGGGCTGGAATCGGCCATGGCCCCAGCTTGCCAGCCGCGGCGGCGGTCGCGCCCACCCAGGGTCGGGTACCGTCGCCGGATGCCCGCCGTGGAGATCCGCGAGGTACGAGGCCGGTGGGGCCGCCGGCTGTTCGTGGACATCCCGTTCCGCATCCACGGTGGCGACCCGGAGTGGATCCCGCCGCTGCGGACGAGTGTCCACGACCGGCTGTCGCCGAAGCACCCGGCCATGGCTCACCAGGAGGTGGCGTTATGGGTCGCCTACCGGCGGGGGCGCCCGGTGGGGCGGATCGGGGCGTGCGTGGACTCGTTCTTCAACGAGTACCAGAAGGTGAAATGGGGGTGGGTCGGCTTCTTCGACACCTTCGACGATCCCGACGTGGCCGGCGCCCTGTTCGACACCGCCGGCGATTGGGCCGCGGCGAGGGGTGCAACCACCTGCGTGGGGCCAGCGTGCTTTACCACCAACGACGAGCTCGGTCTCCTCGTCGAGGGCTTCGACATCCCCCCGGCGCTGCTCACCCTGCAGAACCCCCGCTACTACGAGGCTCTGTGGGTGGAACACGGCTGGGAGCAGGCCATGGACCTGTGGGCCTGGCACTTCGTCAAGTCCAGCACCGATCTGTCGGAACGGCAGCGCAAGACCCTCGACCGCATCCAGCACCGGGCCCGGGTAGTGGCTCGGGGCATCGACATGGACGATTTCGATGCCGAGGTGGGGCGGTTTTTCGAGGTGTACAACGCGGCGTGGAGCGAGAACTGGGGCTTCGCGCCCATGCCCGAGGCGGAGGTGCGCCACCTGGCCAAGCAGCTCAAGCAGATCATCAACCCCAACTGGGCCTTCGGCTTGGAGACCACCGACGGCCAGGCGGTGGCGGTGTGCCTGGCGCTGCCCGATGTCAACCAGTTGATGCGGGGGGTGCGCTCGGGGCGGTTGTTGCCGTTCGGCTGGTACCCGCTGCTGCGGGGCCGGCGCCGCCTGAGCCATGCCCGGGTGTGGGCTCTCGGGGTCCGGCCCGACTACCAGCATCTGGCCTTGGGGCCGCTGCTGTACCGGGAGATCGTCGACCGGCTGGCCGCCGACCCGTACATCCGCACCTCGGAGGCGTCGTGGACCCTGGCTACCAACCACCGCATCAACGACCAGCTGGCGGCCATGGGGGCCCATCGTTCGAAGGTGTGGCGGCTGTACCAGCGGCCGGCGAGTCGCTGAACCCGTCAGGCGCCGGCCCCGTCCGCCCGGGCCTCCTCGAACCCCGTCAGGGCCCGGTCGATGTCGGCCTCGGTGTGGGTGGCCATGACCGAGGTGCGCAGCATGGCGCGCGGCACCGCCGGCGGGATGGCGCAGTTGGTGTAGACCCCGTGGTCGAGCAGGGCCTTCCACAGCAGGCCGGCGTCCCAGTTGTCGCCGACCTGGACGGCCACGATGGGACCGACCGTCCGGTCCGGCACCTGGAAGCCGAGCTGGGCCAACCCGGACCGCAGCTGCTCGGCCCGGGCCGCCACTGCTTCCCGGCGCCAGTCCTCGGCCCGGGCGATGCGGGCGGCTTCCAGGGCCGCCCCCAGAGCGGCAGGGACGCCAGACGCCGTGAACATAAGGGGCCGGCAGGTGATCTTCATGAACTCGATGACGGCCCGGGGGCCGGCGATGAACCCGCCGCAGCTGGCCAGCGACTTGGAGAAGGTGCCCATGATCAGGTCGGGGCGAACGCCGGTGGCTGCCGCCGTACCCGCCCCCTCAGGGCCGGCCACCCCCAGGGCGTGGGCTTCATCGACCAGCAGGCGGGCGCCGAAGTC
>DASXZS010000013.1:0-4810 GCA_036501785.1 Acidimicrobiales bacterium
CGCCTCGTTGATGTCCATGTCGGCCAGTCTGGCGGAACGCGTCAGGTAGTGCCGGAGAGCTCTTCGATCGCTTCGCCCAGCAGATAACTCAACCAGTGGTAGAGGGATTCCTCCACCGTCTCGGGCCGGCGTTCCTCGTCCTCGGACACGTCGAGGAAGGTGCCGAGCACCAGGCGCAGGCTGTTGAGGGCTCGGGTCCAGCCCAGCAGCTGCTCCTCGGAAAGGTGCGTGGCCGCGGCCGTGGATCCCAGCAGGTCCAGCTCGTCCCGGTGCCGGGTGACGAGGTCCTCCTGCATGAGCCGCCGGTACTCGTCCTGCTGCTCGGCGTGGGCGGCGTCGGAGTAAGCCGGCGGGAAGAGGCGCTGCAGCACCGGTTGGCCCGGGTCGTCCAGCAGGTCCCGAAACTGGGGGGCGAGTTGGCGCAGCACGCCCCGGTCGTCGTCACTCAGGTTGAGGTGGTAGCCGCCCTGGCGGTCGCGCCGGATAGGACGACGGGGCAGGAGCGGGCTCAGGTGTCGTGCTCCATAGTCGCCCACAAACCGTGCTCGTGGAGTCGGAAGACATCGAGTTCGGCCTTCTCCCGGGGCCCGTGGGACACGATGGCCTTCCCCTTGAGGTGGACGTCGAGCATCAGCTGGTTGGCCTTTTCCCGGCTATAGCCGAAGAGCTTCTGGAAGACGAAGGTGACGTATGACATGAGGTTGATGGGGTCGTTCCAGACCAGAACCTTCCAGGGGCGGTCGACGTCGGTGACCTCGGTGAGGTCTGGTTCTTTGATTTCAAGGGGGGAGGCGGTGGGCATGGGTGGGTCAGGAGCTCGAGGTGGTCGAAGCGTCAAAGCGGGCGGCGGGGACGGGCTCGGGCTCGGGTTCCGACGGGCCCGGAGTCGTTTTGATGGCCGTCAGGCCCAGATAAAAGCGGAGCACGGCGACGATCAGGATGCTGGCGCCGGCGACATGCACCGCCACCAGGCCGACCGGGTCGCCGTTGAAGTACTGGATGTAGCCCACGGCGGCTTGGGCGACCATGGCCAGCAGCATGATCTCGGCCCGGCGCACGACCGGGGCGGGGGCCTGACTTCTGGCCAGGCTCCACACGGTTAGCAGGGTGACGGCGAGGAGCACCTCCACCGACGTGCCGTGCAGTTGGGCGACGGAGTGCAGGGAGAAACCGAAGCGGCGGGCCTTGGGATCGCCGCCGTGCGGGCCGGTCGAGGTGACCACCGTGCCCAGGGTGACGGCCACGGCGGTGGCCACCAGCAGGAGGCGGGCCAGGGCCAGCTGGACGGGCCCGACGAGCCGCACCTTGGTGGTCATCGGGGCGGGGATGGTCGGGGCCGGGGCGGTCGCTTCGTCGGGCAGGCCGGCCCGGTAGTGCAGGAGCACGGCGTCGCCCAGGAAGACCAGACCCAGCAGGAAGTGGGTCATCACCAGACCGGGGGCCAGCTTGTACTCCACCACCAAGGCGCCGAGGCCGACCTCGGCGATCAGGCCGACCACCAAACCGGCTGACAGCAGGGTCAGGTCCCGGCGCCTCGGGTTGCGCAGCAGGGCGGCGGCGAGGGCGCCCAGGGAAGCGATGGTGACGAAGGCGTTGATGAGCCGGTTGCCGAACTCCACCCAGGGGTGGAACTGCAGGGGCGCCACCGCCCCCGACGCGGTGCATTTCGGCCAGTCCGGGCAGCCCAGGCCCGATCCGGTGAGGCGCACGGCCGCGCCCGAGATGATCGTCAGCACCAGCGCCCAGATGGCCACCAAGGCAACTCGCTGGAAGGTGTGAGGGGAAACCGGTCGGGCGCGCCACCCCTCCCCCATAGGCCGGGCGCCGGGCCGGCTCGGAACCGTCATCGGCGCCCATGCTAGGACCCGACCCGACTCCATCCCACCCGCGGGCCGCCGCACCGCGGGGGCCGCTTTGTTGGGCCCAGGGACGCTGCCGTAGTGTCAGGAGCCGATGTCCGCCGTGGTGCCCCCGGTCCTGCCGGTCGAAAACTCTCTCGGGCGCCGCCTGGGCGGGTTCGTGGCGTTGACCAAGCCGCGCATCATCGAGTTGTTGCTGGTCACCACCCTGCCGACCATGATCGTGGCGGCGCGGGGCTGGCCCGCCGTGTCGCTGATAGTTGCCACCCTGGTGGGCGGCACGTTGGCCGCCGGCGGGGCCAATGCCATCAACATGTTCGTCGACCGCGACATCGATGCCGTCATGCGGCGCACGCGCGGCCGGCCGCTCGTCACCGGAGTCGTCTCGCCGGCCGGCGCCCTGGTATTCGCGGTGGCCCTCGAGGTGGTGGCGTTCGTCGAGTTGTGGGCGGCCGTCAACCTGCTTTCCGCGGTGTTGGCCGTCAGCGCCATGCTCTTCTACGTCTTCGTCTACACCCTCTGGCTCAAACGGACCTCCCGGCAGAACATCGTGATCGGCGGCGCCGCCGGCGCCGTCCCTGTTCTCGTCGGCTGGGCCGCGGTCCGAGACACCGTCGGCTGGGCGCCGGTCGTGCTCTTCGCCCTGATGTTCGTGTGGACGCCTCCGCATTTCTGGGCCCTCGCCATCCGCTACCGGGACGACTACCGGGCGGCCCACGTGCCGATGATGCCGGTGGTGACGACGTTCAAGCGCACCGCGGCCCAGATTTTCGGGTACTCGGTGCTGGTGGCGGCGGTGTCGTTGGTGTTCGGGTGGTCGGCGGGCATGGGGCCGCTCTACTGGGTGAGCGCGTCAGTGCTCGGGGCCGTGTTCTGCGGGCTGGCGCTGCAACTCTGGCGCCAGCCGACTGAGGCCCGGGCCATGCGCTTGTTTCACTGGTCGATCACCTATGTGACGGTCCTGTTCGGGGCGATGGCCGCAGATCAATTAATCTTTCACTAGCGGTTGGCCGCGTCGGGCGCCGGCGTCCGGGCCGCGCCTTACTCCCACCGAACGGTCCGGGCCGCGGCCGCCGGCGCCACGACCGCCCACACCGCCAGCACGACCCACGCCCGGACCGGCACCGACCCGCCGGCGGTCAGGGCCCCGTGCAGGGCGTCCGACAACGCCCCGGCCGGTAGTGCCCGAGCGACCGTTCGCAAGCCACCGGGCAGCTTGCTCAGCGGAAAGATCATCCCACCGAGGAGGAGCAGGAGGAGATAGAGCCCGTTTGCCGCCGCCAGCGTGACCTCGGCGCGCAGGACCCCGGCCAGGAGCAGGCCCAGTCCAGAGAAGGCGACGGTCGCGAGGAGGATCGCCGGCACGGCCGCCGCCACCGGCCCGCCGGGGTCCCACCCGAGCAGCAGGGCCACCACCACGATCAGCCCGACCTGCAGCACCTCGATGGCCAGCACCGCGGCGATCTTGGCGGCGAGTAGACGCGGCCGGCCCAGCGGCGTGGCACCCAGCCGCTTCAGCACCCCGTACTGGCGCTCGAACCCGGTGGCGATCCCCAGACTGACCAAGGAGGTCGACATCACGGCCAGCGCCAGGATCCCCGGAGAGAGAAAGTCGACTGGATGGGCGATCCCCGCCGGTTTCGGCAACACGTCGACCAGCGAAAAGAACACCAGCAGGCCCACCGGGATGGCCACGTTCAGCAGGACCGCGTCACCCCGCCGCGCCGTCAGCCGCAGCTCGGCACCGATCTGGGATCCCAGGGCGCTCACCGTCGGACCTCGTCCTGGTTGCTGGCACCGCCGGTGTCGCCGGCAGACTGGCCGTGGTCGGTCAGCCGGAGGAACACATCCTCGAGCCGCTGGCGGCCCGCCCGCAGGTCAGCCAGGGGCACGTCGTGTTCGGCCAGCCAGGCAGTCAGGTCGGCGACGGTCGCCGGCGAGCCCGGCGCATCGACCCGGTACTCCCCCGGGCGCAGCTCGATCACGACCGCGCCGAGCCGCTGGGACAGGGCCGCAGTGTCGAGGGCGGGGGGTGCGCCGAAGCGGATATCCGCGGGTGATTCGGGCCGGTCCGGGGTTCCGCCGGCTCTAGTGAGCTCGGCCGGCGAGCCGGCCGCCACCACCCGCCCGTGATCGATGATGACGATCCGGTCGGCCAGCCGTTCGGCCTCCTCCAACTCGTGGGTTGTCAACAGCACGCATACGCCGGCCGCCCGCAGGTCGGTGATCACGCCCCGGATGCTCAGTCGGCCTTGCGGATCCACGCCGGCGGTGGGTTCGTCCATGAACACCACCTCGGGCCGGCCGATGAGGGCCAACGCCAGGGAAAGACGCTGTTGTTCGCCTCCCGACAGTCGCCGCCAGGGAGTCCGGGCGACCGCCCCGGTGAGCCCCATCCGGTCCAGCAGCGCCCGTGGATCTTCTGGGTGCGGGTAGTAGGTGGCAAAGAGGCGGATTGCCTCCGCAGGCGCCATCCCGGGGTACACGCCGCCGCGCTGCAACATCACTCCGACGCGCCGCGTCAGGGCCCGGTGGTCATCGGGACGTTGGGGATCGAGCCCCAGGACCCGTATCGTCCCGGCCGCGGGCCGTCGGTAGCCCTCGAGGGCCTCGACCGTGCTGGTCTTGCCGGCGCCATTGCGGCCCAGCACGCAGACCACCTCGCCGCGGGCGGCCTGCAGGTCGACGCCGGCGACCGCCACCTGGGTGCCGTACCGCACGACCAACCCGGTTACGTCGACCGCGGGCACGTCGATTGCGGGCGAGTTCGACGGTGCCATGGGCGAAAAGAAACTACCTCGCTCTCATCCCCGCGAATGAGGCGGGAATACATCTTCGGCGGGATGCACTGGCGCCCTCTATGATCGATGATGGCGGGAGATGAGAGCGAGGCGGCTCCTCGCCGCCCACAGGAGGGCAGATGATCGAGGCTCGAAACCTCACCAAGCATT
>DASXZS010000014.1:0-4386 GCA_036501785.1 Acidimicrobiales bacterium
CGTTGGCGTTGGCGTCGGCGTCGGCGTCGTCGGCGCGGTCGTGACCCCTCCCGAGCTGTCGCCGCCAGCGACCGGCGACTGGATCGCCGTCGACGAGGGTCCCTTGCCCGTCGACCGGGCCTTGACGTGGGCCAACCTCCCCTCCTGCGGGGGCATCGTCACCTTCTGCGGGACCGTGCGCGACCATTCCGACGGCCGACCCGGCGTGACCTCCCTGGCCTACGAGGCCTACGTGGAGCAGGTAGTGCCCCGCCTGGCCCAGGTGGCCGAGACGGCCCGCCAGCGCTGGCCCGTCATCGGCCGCCTCGTCCTGCTCCATCGGGTGGGGACGCTCGAAGTGGGTGACGTCGCTGTCGTGGTGGTGGCGTCGACGCCCCACCGGGCCGAAGCGTTTGCCGCCGCCGAGTTCTGCATAGATACCCTCAAGCACACGGTGCCCATCTGGAAGCGGGAGACCTGGGAGGGCGGCGAGGACTGGAGCGTCTGCGCCGAGGACATCGAGGCCGCGGCCGGCCACCTCGCTCCCGTCGCCCCCGTCGCCCCCGTCGCCCCGTCGAGGCACCATTGATCCCGCTCGAGGAGGCGCAACAGTTCGTCCTGGGCCACTGCGACCCGCTGCCGCCCGCGGCCGTCGCGCTCAGCGACGCCCTGGGCTGCGTCCTCGGCCACCAGGTCGTCGCCACCGAACCGGTCCCGCCCTTCGCCAACTCCTCCATGGACGGCTATGCCGTCCGCTCGGCTGACACCACCAGTGCCCCCGTCACCCTCACCGTCGTCGGCTCGATCATGGCCGGCCACCCCTTCCCCGGGACCGTCGGTCCCGGCCAGGCCGCCCGCATCATGACCGGAGCGCCCTTGCCCAAAGGGGCCGACGCCGTCTGCATGGTGGAAGAGACAACCGTGGAGCCCGATGGAAGCCGGGTCACGCTGGCGCGAGCGCTGCCGGCCGGGAACTTCGTCCGCCCACCCGGCCGGGACGTCGCGGTGGGCGATGTCATTGCCCCGGCCGGGACGGTGCTCACCCCGGCCTATCTGGGGGTCCTGGCCAACCAGGGCACGGAGACGGTCATGGTCCACCCCCGCCCCCGGGTCGGCGTCCTCTCGACCGGCGACGAGCTCTATTCGGGACCCGGGCCGCTCCCCCCGGCCAAGATCCGCGACGCCAACCGGCAGTCGCTGCTGGCCCTCGTCCACGCCCAGGGCTGGGAGGGAATCGATCTGGGCATCGTCGGCGACAACGAAGCAGAGCTCATTGAGGTGCTGCACCAGGGCGCCGCCCGCTGCGACGCGGTCATCACCTCGGGCGGGGTCAGCGTCGGCGATCTCGACTTGGTCCGCGTGGTCCTCGAGAAACTCAGTGGCGGGCGCATGCGCTGGATGCAGGTCGCCATCCGCCCGGCCAAGCCCTTCGCCTTCGGCCGCCTGGCCGACTCGGGCCTGCCGGTCTTCGGCCTCCCGGGCAACCCGGTCTCGGCCCTGGTCAGCTTCGAGCTCTTCGTGCGCCCGGCCCTGCGCGCCCTCGCCGGCCACCGTGTCCTGCACCGCCCGGTGGTCAACGCCACCTGCGCCACCGACCTCGAACGTCAGCCCGACGGCAAGACCCACTTCCTCCGGGCCCGGGTCGCCCTCCACCACGACGGCACCTGGGGGGTCCAGCCGTCCCTGGGCCAGGAGTCCCACCAGCTGCACGCCATGGCGGAGGCCAACGCCCTCGTCATGCTGCCCGACGGCGCGGGCGCACCGGCCGGTGACCAGGTAGCCGTTCTCCTCATCGACCCGGACCGGTTGCAGGACGACGCCTCGCCCGCCCTGGCCGGACTGCACCGGTGACCACTCCGGTGCCGGTCGCCGTGTCGGTCCGGCCTCACGGCCGCCGCCCCGCCCCCGCCATGCCGACGCAGGGCCCGCTGGTCGATCGCTACGGCCGCCACCATAACGACCTGCGCATCTCGGTCACCGACCGCTGCAATCTGCGCTGCGTCTACTGCATGCCCGAAGAGGGGCTCTCCTTCCTCCCCCACGATGACCTGTTGTCCTTCGACGAGATCGTCCGGGTGGCCCGGGTGGCCCGTTCGCTCGGGGTGGACGCCCTGCGCCTCACCGGCGGCGAGCCACTGATGCGGCGCGACCTGCCCGCCCTCATCGGTCGGCTGTCCGCCCTCGGGTTCGCCGATCTGGCCATGACCACCAACGGCACCGAGCTGGCCCGGGTGGCCCCCCGGTTGGCCGCCGCCGGCCTGCGCCGGGTCAACGTGAGCTGTGACTCGCTGCGGCCCGAGCGGTTCACCGCCATTCGGCGGCGGGGCGACCTGGGCGTGGTGCTCCAGGCCATGGCGGCGGCCGAGGCGGCTGGACTCACGCCGCTGAAGGTCAATGTCGTGCTCCTGCGGGGCCAGAACGACGACGAGATCCTCGACTTCGCCGCCTTCGCCCGCCACACGGGGCGCATCGTCCGCTTCATTGAGTTCATGCCGCTCGATGCCCAGGGAGCCTGGGATCGTCAGCAACTGGTGCCGGGCCGCGAGGTCTTCGAACGCATCTCAGCGGTGTGGCCCCTGGTCCCCCTGGACGATCGGGCCGGGCCGGCACCGGCCGAGCGGTTCCGCTTTGCCGACGGCATCGGCGAGATCGGCCTGATCTCCAGCGTCACCGAGCCGTTCTGCGGCACGTGCAACCGCCTGCGCCTGACCGCCGACGGGTCCCTGCGCAACTGCCTCTTCTCTGACGACGAGCACCCGGTCCGTGACATCCTGCGCCACGGCGGCTCCGATGAGGACCTGGCCCTCCTCCTGCGGACGGCCGTCTGGGCCAAGTACCCGGGCCACGGGATCAACGAGCCCGGCTTTCTCAGCCCGGCGCGATCCATGTCCATGATCGGCGGCTAACGGTGGCCCGACTGCTCCTGTTCGGGCCGGCTCGGGAGGCGGCCGGGGTCGCCCGCACCACGCTAGCCGGGAACACCATTTCCGCGGTCGTGGCGGCCGCCGAGGCGCAGTTCGGCGAGCCGTTCTCCCGCATCCTGGCCGTCTCCAAGGTGTGGCTCAACGGCGACGAGGTGGCGCCGGACGCGCCCGTGCACGAGGACGACGAGGTGGCCGTCATCCCTCCGGTGTCAGGCGGATGACGGACGCCGGTAGTGGCCTGACCCACATCGACCGCCACGGCCGGGCCCGCATGGTCGACGTGACGGCCAAGGCGGCAACCAGGCGGGTCGCCGTGGCCAAGTGCATCGTGGTCACCACGGCCGACATCGCCCAGGTGCGCGCCGACGCGCCGGACGGCATCGACATCGTCGAAGCGGCTCGCATCGCCGGCATACAAGGAGCCAAGCTGACCTCATCGCTCATCCCGCTCTGTCACCCGATCCGCCTCGACGGGGTCGCGGTTGAGGTGGTCGTCGGCCCGCGCCGCTTTGAGGTCAGCGCGGTGACCGAGATCACCGAGCGCACCGGCGTGGAGATGGAGGCGCTCACCGCCTGTGCCCTGGCCGCGCTCACGCTGGTTGAGGCCGTGCGGCACCTCGACCCGGACGCGTCGATGGAGGAGCTGACGCTCTGGCACAAGTCGGGCGGTCGGTCCGGGGACTGGCAACGCCATGGTCCCGGCCGCCAGCTGACCCAGGACACCCCAACCCGCACATAGGCCGCCACGAGGCATATTCGTCAGAGTTTGCGGCTCCAAGAGCCATTGGGCCACGCAAGTACGCATCAGCTTTGTTACCTTGAGTGGATGTCCACTCCACGAGGTTCCCGTGCCGTCCGCCGACTGCTCACCGGAGGACTGGCGCTGGTCGGCCTGAGTAGTGGCGGAGGGAGCGCTGAGGCGGCCACCCACACCGGTCCGGTCGACGTGCTCTCGGCCGGATCGCTGCTCGACCTCATGCAGATGCAGATCGGTCCGGCCTTCACCAAGGCGACGGGGTACACGCTCAACAACACCTCCATGGGATCGGACGCGCTGGCCAGCGGCATCAAGGGCGGCACACTGCAAGGTGACGTCTTCATCAGCGCCTCGCCGGCCGTCAACGCCGAGCTGGAAGGCGCGGCCAACGGGAACTGGGTCTCCTGGTACGCCGAGTTCGCCTCCTCACCGCTCGTGCTCGGCTACAACACCGGGAGCAAGTTCGCCCAGGCCCTCAAGACCAAGCCGTGGTACGACGTCATCGACCAGTCGGGCTTCCTGATCGGACGGACCGACCCCGCCACCGACCCCAAGGGCGTGCTGGCGGTCACCGCGTTGGACCAGGCGGCGCAGAAGCACCACCTGCCGGCCCTCTCGACCATCGCCACCTCGACCTCGAACGTGTTCCCCGAGCAGACGCTGGTCGGTCAGCTGCAAGCCGGCCAGCTCGATGCCGGCTTCTTCTACGGCGTGGAGGCCGCGTCG
>DASXZS010000015.1:0-1649 GCA_036501785.1 Acidimicrobiales bacterium
CGGTGTTCGCGCGGGTCCGCCAGAGTTGACCCCAACGGTTACGGATTTCAATCAGCGATGCGACCGGGCTGGCCTCCACCCACCAGGCTCACCACTCGCTGAGCGCAGCCGCCCTCACCGACGTGGCATCGAGGTCGCCGACGGCCACGACCGCTTCACGCTGACCGACCGACGGGTCGATCCACACCCAGCGGGTGGCGCCGAAACGGGCGGTGCTGAAGACCGAGTTGCCCGACGGAGCCGGCGCGCCTTCCATGAGGCGCAGCGCGTCGAGCAGGCCGCGCGGGAAGCGCACGGCGGACGCACCCACCACATCGGCTCGATACTCCCGGTCCCGTCCCACGCAGCGCCGCAACATGGCCTCGCCGCCGAAGCGGGCCAGGGTCAGGCCGATGACCGAGACGCCGTTGTCGCCCCGCTTGACATGGGCCAACTCGTGGGCCATGACGCCTTCCAGTTCAATGGGGCCCATCGTCTCCAGGAGACCCGAGGTGACCACCACGGCGGCCGACCCCGGATCGCGTCCCAGCGCACAGGCGTTGGGCACGGCATCGAAGACCACGTAGAGGTCGGGCATGCGCAGCCCGAAGGTGGCGCACAGCCCTTCGGTCACATTGAACAGACGGGGATTCTCGCGTTCGCGCAGCGGCACCGCGCCGACCTGGCTCAGGGCGACGTTCGGTGCGGCGCGCCACAGCCCGTAGCCGACCACCAGGGCGACCACGACCAGCGCCACCACCCCGATCACCGGGGAAAGGGCTAAGCCAAGAATCAGGCCGATCACCACGGCCGGGAGCAGCGCCGTCTCGGCGCAGAGCGTCACGGCCCGGCGCCGGTTGGCCGCCACTTCGGCCGGCAGGACTTCGGTCGCCCCGAGACCCGGCTCAATGATCAGTGGGGCCAGTACCTCGGGCGCCAGCGCCACGGCACGGGGGGCGCTGCCTCTATTGCTGCGGCTGCGGCTCTGCGAGCCTCCACCTGAGCGAGACGACTGACGGCCGCCCCCGCCGCCTCCGCCACCCGATCGATTGCCGGACGGCCGACCTCCGCCGCCCCCTCTATTGCCGCCGCCGCCCGCGGAGCCGCCAGCGCCCCCGCTGCCACCCGAGCCACCACTGCCGCCGCCACTTCGGCTGCGATTCCTGTTCCGGTTGCGATTTCGATTCCCGCCAGCGCCGCCACCGCCGCCGCCAGCGCCGCCCCCGGAGCCGCCCGAACCGCCGGATCGACCCCCGCCTCCACCTGCGCCGTTGCCCCTGGGCGAAGATCCGGCGTTCGTACTTTGGTCAGACATCAGGGCACTGAGCCTACCGGCCCCCCATGGCCCGGCCCGTCCAGGTCCAGTTCACCCAGAATGCCTCCTCACCGGGGCAATTGACGCCCTCGCTCACCCATGGCGGCCAGCAACCGGGCCGCCTTGGTGGTGAGGTACTGCTGCTCGCGCAGATTCGTCGTCCCGGCCGCCGCCAGGCGGAACTCGACCAGCGCCCCCTTCTTGTCCCCGGCCTGCTCCAGCAGATGGGCCCGCACCGAGTGCAACCGGTGGTGATCACCCAGTGGCGCCTCGAGCCCGTCCAGCAACGCCAACCCAGCCACCGGGCCGTCGGTCATGGCAGCGGCCACCGCCCGGTTCAGGGTCACCATGGGAT
>DASXZS010000016.1:0-3198 GCA_036501785.1 Acidimicrobiales bacterium
CGCTACCTGCCCGAGTCGCTGGTACCCGCCTGCGTGGAACTGGAGGCGGCCTTCCGGACGGCCTGGTCTGACGAGCGCTTCCGGGCCCGGTACGCGGGGTTGCTGCGGGATTACGCGGGGCGGCCGACACCGGTCACGGAGTGCCACCGCCTGTCCGAGCGGTTGGGCGTGCGGGTGCTGCTCAAGCGGGAGGACCTGACCCACACCGGTTCCCACAAGATCAACAACGTCATCGGCCAGGGGTTGCTCACCCTGGAGATGGGCAAGACCCGGGTGGTGGCCGAGACCGGCGCCGGCCAACACGGTGTGGCCACGGCCACCGCGGCCGCCTTGTTTGGGCTGGAGTGCACGGTGTACATGGGCGAGGTCGACACCGAACGGCAGGCCCTCAACGTGTTCCGGATGCGCCTGCTCGGCGCCGAGGTGCGGCCGGTGAGCTCGGGCAGCCGGACCCTCAAGGACGCCGTCAACGAGGCCCTGCGGGACTGGGTCGCGACCGTCGAGCGCACCCACTACTGCCTGGGCTCGGTGATGGGCCCGCACCCGTTTCCGTGGATGGTGCGAGAGTTCCAGCGGGTGGTCGGCGACGAGGCCCGCGAGCAGTGCCGGCTGGTGCTGGGCGGTGCCGACCCGGACCTGGTGCTGGCGTGCGTCGGCGGCGGTTCCAACGCCGCCGGAACCTTCGCCGGATTCGTCGACACGCCGGCCCGCCTGGTCGGGGTGGAGGCCGCGGGCGGATCGGCTATCGGGCGGGGCGTCCCCGGCGTCCTGCACGGCATGCACTCCTACCTGCTCCAGGACGAATGGGGCCAGATCCTCGAGGCCCAGTCCATCTCGGCCGGTCTCGACTATCCCGGGATCGGCCCCGAGCACGCCCACCTCTCCGACATGGGCCGGGCGTCCTACTACGCCGCCACCGACGCCGAAGTGCTGAAGGCCTTTGAGATGCTGGCCCGCACGGAAGGGATCATCCCGGCGCTGGAGCCGGCCCATGCCCTGGCCTGGCTCATCCGGGCCGTCCGGGAGGGGGACGTGGCGGCGGGGACGACCGTGTTGTTGACGCTGTCGGGGCGGGGGGACAAGGACGCCGAACAGGTCATGCAGGTGCTCGGGTGAGCGAGCCGAAGCCGGCGTTCGGGGTCGAGTTCGGTGGGCGGGGGGTGGCCGTCGAGCCTTCCTTGCGGGCTGGGCGGGACGCCGGCCGGAAGCTGCTCGTCACCTACGTAACCGGCGGGCTGGGCGGCGACTGGGTGGACGTGCTGCGCGCCATGGTGGACGGCGGCGCCGACCTGGTCGAGGTCGGCATCCCCTTCTCCGATCCGGTCATGGATGGCCCGACCATCCAGGCCGCGTCGCTGCGGGCTCTGGCCCGCGGGGCCAGCCCGGCGTCGATCCTCGACGACCTCCGGGGGGTGGAGGTCCCGGCCCCGCTGGTGGCTATGACGTATTACAACGTGGTCTTCCGGGCTGGTCACGCCCGCCTCGCCCGGATGCTGGTGGAAGCCGGCGTACGCGGCGCCATCGTCCCCGACCTTCCTCTCGACGAGTCCGGCGACTGGGAGGCCGAGGCGGCCGGCGTCGGGGTGGAGACGGTGCTGCTGGCCGCCCCGGTGACCCCCGACGACCGGCTGGCGGAACTGTGCCGGCGGTCGCGGGGCTTCGTGTACGGGGTCAACCTCATGGGCGTGACCGGTGAACGGACCTCGCTCGCCCAGTCCGCGGCCATCCTCGCCAAGCGGCTCAAGGCGGTCACGGACCGGCCTGTCGTCATGGGCTTCGGGGTGGCCACGCCGGCCCACGCGGTGGCCGCCGCGGCCGAGGCCGACGGAGTGGTGGTGGCGTCGGCGTTGATGCGGCTCGTGCTCGATGGTGGGGGACCGGCGGCGGTCGGTACGGCCGTCGCCGCCTTGCGGACGGCGCTCGACGGGGGTTGAGGGGTCGGCGCGGCCGGCGGGCTGGCGGGCCGCCGCCGCCTCAGGCGGCGCTCGGGCGGCACCTCGGCGATTTTCTTTGTCCGTTTTGATTTCTTCGGGGCATACACGACATGCCATGTGGCCTACGCGTCGAAGAAAGCTGATCTTCCAAAGACGCTAGTATGATATAGCATAAGAAGCTATGAAAGTTCCTACTGATGAGCGGTTTAAGCGCCAGTATGGCGTACGTCTGGCATTTCACCCCGGAACATCTGGATCGCGACCAGGAACGGCGCAACCAGCTGAAACTGGTCGGCTTCGATCTCTATGTGTCCAACTGGCTTCGCCTCGTCCGCCACGAGCGCAGCCTGGCCCGCACCTTGCTACAGGCGATCAGCCTGGCTCGGACGCGAACTCCAGTACCACTTTGACGTCTGTCGGCTGGCGGCGATAGGCCTCCTGCCACGACATCAACGGCACCCGGCGGGTGATCAGCCGGGCCAGCCAGGCGGGATCCGCTTTCGCCAGAGCCGACGCGCCCGCTTCGTAGTGGCGGCGGTTGGCGTTGACCGATCCGAAGACCACGTCATTTTCCAAGACCATCCGCCGGTTGAGCATCCCAATATCGACGGAGAGATCGCGCCCCCCGGAGGACACCCCGGTCAGGCAGACGATCCCGTTGTTGCCGGCTGCGTCCATGACGTCGAAGATGAGCTGACCGACGCCGGTGCACTCGATGGCCACGTCCGGCGTTACGTGGGTGTCGGCCACCGAGCCGTGGTGGTAGGTCGCGCCCAGGGCGGCCACCAGGTCCGGTTTGAGCCCGTCGGTGACCTGGTCCAGGACGTGCACGTCCAGGCCCCGCTGTACGCCGAGGAGGGCGGCCAGGAGGCCGATGGGGCCGGCGCCCGTGATAAGCACCGTGGCCGGCTCCCAGCGGGCCCGAGCTCCGATGCGCGCGATGTGGTCCCACGCCTTCGCCACGACGGTGGTCGGTTCGAGCAGCACCCCGAGGTTGCCGAGCGCAGGGTCGGTCTTGACGACGAAGTCCGGGGTGATGCGGTACCGCTCGCGTGCGTAGCCGTGGTGCTCCTTGATGCCCCATTCGGTGTACTGGCCGGTCCGGCACATGTCCCACTCGCCGATGGCGCAGTTGGGGCAGGGCACCGGGTCGGGCCGCCGCACGATGGCGACGACCAGGTCGCCTGGGGCCAGCCCGCTCCCGGCTGGGGCGTCCAGCACCTCGCCCAGGGACTCGTGGCCGATGGCGAGCCGGGGTTCACCG
>DASXZS010000017.1:0-5317 GCA_036501785.1 Acidimicrobiales bacterium
GGAATCGCCGCCGACGTGGTGGCCCGCACCCGCGAGGCCGCTGACGCCCTGGCGGCCGCCGGCGCCAAAGTCGACGACGTCAGTGTGCCGGCCGCCGTCTACGGCCTCAGCGCCTACTACCTGATCGCCCCGGCCGAGGCCTCGTCGAACCTGGCCCGCTACGACGGGGTCCGGTACGGGTTTCGGGCGGACGGTGCGGACATCACCGAGATGTACCTACGGACCCGATCCGCGGGGTTTGGAGCCGAGGTCAAGCGGCGCATCATGCTCGGCACCTACGCCCTGTCGGCGGGCTACTACGACGCGTACTACGGCAAGGCCCAGCAGGTCCGGACCCTGATCATCCAGGACTTCGCGGCCGCTTACGAGCAGTTCGACGTGCTGCTGGCCCCGACGGCCCCGAGCACCGCGTTCGCCTTGGGGGCGAAGACGGCCGATCCGTTGACGATGTACCTCAACGACGTCTGCACCATCCCGTCTAACCTCGCCGGCCACCCGGCCGTGAGCGTCCCGTTCGGCGCCGGCGACGACGGACTGCCCGTCGGCGTGCAGGTCCTGGCCCCCGCCCTGGGTGAGACGGTCATGTTCCAGGTGGCGGCCGCGATCGAGGCGGCCGCCCCGCCAGGGATCGCGCCCACGGGAGACGGGCCATGACGGCGACGGTGACCGAGTGGGAGACCGTCATCGGCCTCGAGGTGCACGCCGAGCTGCGCACCGCCACCAAGCTCTTCTGCGGCTGCCGCAACCGCTTCGGCGACGAACCCAACACCTCCGTGTGCCCGGTCTGCCTGGGTCTGCCCGGCTCGCTGCCGGTCCTCAACCGCATGGCCGTCGAGTACGCCATGCGCATCGGCACCGCCCTGCATTGCCGGATCCAGCGGTCGATCTTCCACCGCAAGAACTACTTCTATCCGGACATGCCCAAGGATTACCAGATCAGCCAGTACGACCTCCCCATCAACATCGACGGGTGGCTGGAGCTGCCGGGCGGCCGGCGCATCGGCGTGGTGCGGGCCCACATGGAGGAGGACACCGGCAAGACCACCCACGTCGGCGGCGGTGGCCGCATCCACGACGCGGGCTACTCCCTGGTCGACTACAACCGGGCCGGCGTGCCGCTCGTCGAGATCGTCAGCGCCCCCGATCTGCGCAGCGCCGACGAGGCCCGGGCCTACGTCGAGGAGCTCCGGGCCATCCTGGTCGCCACGGGCGCTTCAGACGGAAAAATGGAGGAAGGTTCGTTGCGGGTCGATGCCAACGTGTCGATCCGGCCGGCCGGCTCCCCGGATTTCGGAACCCGCTGCGAGATCAAGAACCTCAACTCCCTGCGATCGCTGGGGCGCGCCATCGACTTCGAGGCCTCCCGGCAGGCCCGGGTCCTCGAGGAGGGCGGCCGGGTGGTCCAAGAGACGCGGCACTGGGACGAGGCGTCGGGGCGAACCGGCTCCATGCGGTCCAAGGAAGAGGCCTACGACTACCGCTACTTTCCTGAGCCGGACCTGGTGCCGGTCGAGCCTTCGGGCGAGTGGGTCGCCGCCGCGGCAGCTGCCATCCCCGCCCTGCCCGCGGCCCGGCGGGCCGGCGTGGCCACGGCTTCCGGGTTGGACGCCGGCGCGGATGCGGTCATCACAGTGGTCCGCCTCGACCTGGATCACTACATCGACACGGTGGCGGCGGCCGGCGGCGACGCGGCGCTGGCCGTGCGCCGGCTGGCCAACGAGGTGGCCGCCGACATCGAATCGATCGAGCGCCTGACCGTGCCGGCCTTCGTCCGGCTGGTGGCCATGGAGACCGACGGGTCGTTGACCACCGCGCAGGCCCGCACCGTGCTCAAGGAGCTGCTGGCATCGGGCGGCGACCCGGACGCGGTGGCCGCCCGCTTGGGATTCGAGGCCATGGGCGCCGACGACCTGGCCGCCGTCGTGGACCGGGTCATCAGCGAGCACCCGCCCGAATGGGAGCGCTACCGGGCGGGCGAGGACAAGCTGACCGGGTTTTTTGTCGGGCACATCAAGACGGCCACGGACGGTAACGCCGATCTCAAGGCCGCCTCGGCGCTGCTTCGAGCCCGACGGGAGTAGCGGCCCTCACCCCGCAGCCGAGGCCGGCGGGGCCAGGCTGTAGCGGACGTTGCCTTGGAGGTCGGCGACCGTGACCGTCACCGCCTGGGGGCCGTCCTTGACGGTGGCGGTGCAGGCAAAGGAGCCGCCGGCGACGACCACCAGGACCGGCCGGGTGCCGCAGGACACGTTGGCGGGGGCGTGGACGGCGGCGGTGATGTCCGACTCCAGGACCGACACCGCCCGGGCCACCACGATGACCGCCGCGGCCGGCTTGATGGTGTACCGGCCGCGGCCGCTCGCGACCTGGCCGGCGATAGAAAGAAATTCGCCGTCGAGGGTGGCGTCGCAGACGAAGGCCTGCCCGACCACCACCGAGATGCCGCTCGGGCAGCGCACGGAGATGAGGGCCGGGGCCAACCCGTATTGGCCGGCCAGCTCCGAGGTGATCTGAGCCGCCACACTGTGGGCGTCGAGGGTGCGGCGGGGACCCACGCCACACCCGGTCAGGATGGCGGCCACCACCGCCACGATCACCGCTCCGGCTCCGCACCTCGAACGCCGCCATGACATCCGGGCGATGCTAACGACCGGTTGGTGTGGGAGTCTGGGATGACATGTTCGAGCGTTTCACCGACCGAGCTCGACGGGTCCTCGTCCTGGCCCAGGAAGAAGCGCGCCTGCTTGACCACAACTTCATCGGCACCGAGCACATCCTGATGGGGCTCATCCATGAACAAGAGGGGGTCGCGGCCCGGGCGCTGGCATCGCTCGACATCCACCTCGACGCGGTGCGCGCCAAGGTCGACGAGATGGTAGGCCAGGTACCCGGCTCGTGGAGCACCGGATCCCCGCCGTTTACCCCCCGGGCCAAGAAGGTGCTGGAGTACTCGCTGCGCGAAGCGCTGCAGATCGGGCACAACTACATCGGTACCGAGCACCTGCTGCTGGGCATCGTGCGCGAAGGCCAGGGGGTCGCAGCTGAAGTGCTCGTCGGCCTGGGAGTCCCGTTGGACCGGGTGCGCCATGAGGTCCTCCAGCTGCTGTCGGGCTACCAGCCGCCGGGCGGTTCGAGATCGGTTCCGGCGGGGACGGTGTATCGCCGCACGGGGGGATGGCGGCGGTCCGCGGGTCAGCGGCCCATCCGACTCAGAACGCGACCGCCGGCCCTTGTGCAGGTCGACGGCGAGATCGACCTGGTCTACCGCGACGACCGCCTGGCGGGCACGGTAGCGGGCGAATCCGTCGACCTGGCGTTGTCCCTGTACGGCGAGCGGGGCGCCCAGGGCACGTTTGCGGGGGTCACGGTGTCGGCGACGTGGCGCTCGGCGGCCAACGATGAATGGCAGCCGGACGTCCCGAGTGCCCTGCATGGGCGCTTCGCCGATGCTCCGATCCGGATGCTGGCCTGGTTCCACCTTGAGCCGGGCTTCGACTTCGACTACGGGACGGTGGAGGGCGAACTGGCGGGCGCCGCCGTCTCGGTCGACTTCGAAGCCATCGATCGCGACGGCGACACCGGGTCGTTCGCGGCCCACGGCGGGTTCGCCGGCGCCGGCTTCTCGGTGCGCGGTTTTGCGGCCACCGGCCACGGGGCCTGGGTGGAAGGGGCGGTCGACGGTCGGCCCCTGCGGATCGAGGTCGAGGACCAGGTTGAGGGCGACCAGATTGAGGGGGAGAGGCGCGCCCGGCGTCTGCGGGGTGCCTACGCCGGGCCGGCGCCGCTGGTGGCGCTCCTCTGCGGGGCGCTGCTCTTTTTCACCTGATCGCCCTATGGTGTGCCCATGTCCAGCGACATGAAGCCCCGCAGCCGGGACGTCACCGACGGCTTCGAGAAGGCGCCGGCCCGGGCCATGCTCCGGGCCATCGGCATGACCGACGACGACTGGGACAAGCCGCAGGTCGGCGTGGCGTCGTCCTGGAACGAGGTCACCCCCTGCAACATGTCCCTCGACCGCCTCGCCAAGCGGGCCAAGGCGGGGGTGCGGGAGGCGGGGGGTTACCCCATCGAGTTCGTGACCATTGCCGTGTCCGACGGCATCTCCATGGGCGGCGAGGGCATGCGGGCGTCGTTGGTCAGCCGGGAGGTCATCGCCGACTCGGTGGAGACAATGATGCACGCCGAGCGATTCGATGCCATGGTGACCTTTGCCGGGTGCGACAAGTCGTTGCCGGGAATGCTGATGGCCGCGGCCCGGCTCAACCTGCCGGCGGTGTTCCTGTACGGCGGCAGCATCCTGCCGGGCACGGGGCCCCGGGGCGAGGCCCTCGACATCGTCAGCGTCTTCGAAGCGGTCGGCGCCCGGGCCGCGGGCTCGCTGACCGACGAGGAGCTCTCCCTGATCGAACGGAGCGCCTGCCCGACGGTGGGCAGCTGCGCCGGGATGTTTACCGCCAACACCATGGCCTCGGTGTCCGAGGCGCTGGGGATGGCGCTGCCCGGCTCGGCGTCACCCGCTGCAGTCGACGGCCGGCGAGACGTCTTCGCCGAGGAATCCGGGCGGGCGGTGGTCCGGCTGCTGGAGCTGGGCATCCGACCTCGCCAGATCATGACCAAGGAGGCCTTCGAGAACGCCATCGCGGTGACCATGGCCCTCGGCGGCTCCACCAACGCCGTGCTGCACCTGCTGGCGATCGCCTACGAGGCCCAGGTCGAGCTCAGCCTCGACGACTTCGACCGGGTGGGCCGGCGGGTCCCGCACATCGCCGACACCAAACCCCATGGCCGCTACCACATGGTGGACCTCGACCGCGTCGGCGGGGTGCCGGTGGTGATGCGGGCCCTACTCGAAGCCGGGCTGCTCCATGGTGACTGCCTGACGGTGACCGGACGGACGATCGCCGAGAACCTCTCGTCAGTGGGCGCGGCCGAGCCCGACGGACAGGTGGTCCGGCCGATGTCCGAGCCGATCCACGCGGACGGGGGCGTCGCCATCCTGCGCGGGTCGCTGGCTCCTTCGGGTGCCGTCGTGAAGGTGGCGGGTATCGACCAGGATCGTTTCGAAGGCGTGGCCCGGGTGTTCGACGGCGAGGATCACGCCATGGAGGCCATCCTGGCCGGAGCGATCGAGCCGGGCACGGTGCTCGTCATCCGCTACGAGGGGCCCAAGGGCGGTCCGGGGATGCGCGAGATGCTGGCGGTGACCGGCGCCATGAAGGGCGCGGGACGCGGGGCCGATTGTGCCTTGATGACCGACGGTCGTTTTAGCGGGGGCACCCACGGGTTCTGCGTCGGGCACATCGCTCCCGAAGCCTTC
>DASXZS010000018.1:0-1823 GCA_036501785.1 Acidimicrobiales bacterium
CTGGCCAACGGCGATCAGGTGGCCACCACCTATAGATCGCCCGAACCGACTCCCCCGCCCGCAGGCGCCGACGCGGCGCGGTTCTTGGCCGTGCCCTGCGACATCACGGACGGCGCGCAGGTCGACGCGGCGTTCGCCGCCATTGAGGCGATGTGGGGCCCGGTCGAGGTGCTGGTGGCCAACGCCGGCATCACCCGGGATGGGCTGATGCTGCGGATGAAGGAGGACGCCTTCACCGAGGTCATCGACGCCAACCTGACCGGGTCGTTCCGGCTGGCCAAACGGGCGGTGACCAAGATGCTCCGCCTCCATGGCGGCCGCATCATCTTCCTCTCCTCGGTCGGGGCCTATGTGGGCCTGCCGGGACAGGCCAACTACGCCGCGTCCAAGGCCGGACTGGTCGGCCTGGCCCGGGCCATGGCCCGCGAGGTGGGCAGCCGCCAGATCACGGTCAACGTGGTGGCCCCCGGCCTGGTCGATACCGACATGACCCAGGCCCTAGGTGAAGAACGGGTCGCCCTCATGACCAGCCAGGTCCCGCTGGGCCGGACCGGAACGGTCGACGACGTGGCCGAAGTGGTGGGCTTCTTGGCCTCCGACGCCGCGGCGTACATCACCGGCGCCGTCATCCCGGTCGACGGCGGTCTGGGCATGGGCCTGTAGCGTTCTAGAGACAACACCGATTTCTGTCAACCAACCCCAAACAAGGAGCCAATTGTGGACAGCGACGCAGCCTTCGAGAAGTTTCGCGAGTGCGCCGTAGAGGTACTGCAGGTACCAGCGGAGAAGATCACCAAGGAGGCCAAGTTCGCCGATGACCTCGACGCCGACAGCCTCGACCTGGTCGAGCTGGTCATGGCCCTCGAGGAAGCGTTCGACATCACGGTGGAAGAGACGGAGCTGGAAGACATCGGCACCATCGGCCAGGCCTTCGACCTGATCTACACCAAGCTCTAATGCTGCTTGGGATCGGCGCTGAGGGCCCGGTCCGGGGGCGGCGTGTTGCCGTCACGGGTCTGGGCGCAGTCACCTGCTGCGGGGTCGGCGTCGACGCCCTGTGGGACGGGCTCCTCCATCCGTCCGTGGTCGGCGGAGCCGTACCCAACTTCGAACCCGAAGAGTGGTTCGGCCCCAAAGAGGCGCGCCAGCTCGACCGTTTTGCCCAGTTCAGCATTGCGGCGGCCGACATGGCCTTCAAGGACGCCGGCGAGATCGGGGCCGATCCGGCCAAGTCCGGGGTCATCTTCGCCACGGGCGTGGGCGGCTTCGACACGCTGGCCGAGCAGGTCGGCGTCTACAACGAGAAGGGGGCCCGCCGGGTCTCCCCCCGCCTGGTGCCCATGATGATGGCCAACGCCGGGGCGGCCGGCATCTCCATGCGCCTGGGTTGGCACGGACCGTCCGAAGTCATCGTGACGGCCTGCGCCGCCGGCACCCACGCCATCGCGGTAGCGGCTCGTCTCGTCGCCTCGGGCCGGTGCGACGTGGCCATCGGCGGCGGCTCCGAAGCCAGCATGCATCCGGTGGCCATTTCCGCCTTCGCCAACATGACGGCGCTCTCCACCCTGGGCATCTCGCGCCCCTTCGATGCTCGGCGGGACGGCTTCGTCATGACCGAGGGCGCCGCCGCCCTGGTCCTCGAGGACTGGGACCGGGCCGTGGCCCGGGGCGCCACCATTTACGCCGAGATCGGCGGGGCGGCCAGTACGGCCGACGCCCACCACATCACGGCCCCCTCCCCCGACGGCGCCGGTGCCGTGGCCTGTATGGAGCTGGCCCTGGCCGACGCCGGGATCTCCACGGCCGAGGTCGGGCACATCAAC
>DASXZS010000019.1:0-5084 GCA_036501785.1 Acidimicrobiales bacterium
TAGCAGTACGACGTTGTTGATCACGGCAAACCCGAGCCAGCGAACCCAAGCTGGCCGGCTCTTGGGCCCCCGGAAGACCAACCGGTCGCTCAAGAGGAAGTTCCACAAGGTGGAGGCCTGGGTGGCGATCGCCGCCCCCGCCAGGAGCGGGGCACCGAGCAGGCTGACGAGCAGCCACAGGGCGGCGCTGTTGACCGCGATCCCGGTGACGCCCACCGCCGCGAATCCGGCCGCAGCAGACACCTTCTGAGAGTGTCGCCCCAACACCGTCGCCATCCGGAGGCAGAGCATCCGCCTGACGAAGATCAATCCCTCGGCGAGCGACGCCTTGCTTTCGCCACTATGCCGCGCCTGGAATTCGAAGGGGTGCTCGCTGACCTGAAGTTGCGGCGACCGGGCGAGGATCTCCAGCAGGATCTTGAATCCGTGCGGGCGCATCCGGCTGAGGTCGATGCTGCCGCGGCGGACCGCGAAGAACCCGCTCATCGGGTCGCTGCAGGCGTCAAGCCGGCGGGGGAAGAAGGCCTTGGCCAGGGTGGTGGCGCCCGACGACACGCGCTCCCGAGCCGCAGACGCGAGCCCCGCGGCCTTACCCGATGTGAGGTAGCGGCTGGCCACGACCACATCCGCGTCCGTCGCCACGCCGACCCGGTGCAGTTCTGGCACCACCTCGGGGGGATGCTGCAGATCGCCGTCCATGACGACCGCCCAGAGGGAGTCGCACGCGCCCAGACCCGCTAGGACCGCCGAACCGAGGCCGCCCGCGCGCTCGCCCGGCTCTCGGTGCATCAGCCGCACGGGTCGCTTCGCCGTCGCCGCCACCACCTTGATCTGCTCTGGCGTGTCGTCCGAACTGTCATCGACGAAAAGGATCTCGGCATCGGCGTCACCCAGAGCGACGTCCAGGCGGTGGACGAGCGCGGCGATGTTTCCCGCCTCGTTCCGCGTCGGGACGATGACCGTCAATTCTTTCGGGATCTCAGTTTGGATATCGGTAGACCACATATGCAAGACTCCTTCTCATACAAGAAGGTCGTATAGGACGGAAAACTAACGCCGGAGGTGGAGTCCTCGGGGGACGAGATCACACACCGACGAAGGTCGAATAGGAACGCAGCGCGTCGCCCCTCATTTGGCTTTTCGACGTATCCCGATAGAAGGTTTCTCATGTCGCGAGGCTGCCATGATCCTGATCTGGCGCTGCCGTCTTGTACCGCAAACGAGCGCCTCTAATCGCTGTGACATGTTCACGACGTCTTTCCCTTCAATCGGACCTGCCCGGTAGGCATGCCACTATCAACCGACGTCGGTTTCGCCACTAGCTCGCCTTGGGGCCGGCGACCAATTTGCCCCAAGGGTCAACGCATCGTCGCCCCTCTTCAAACTGCAAAAGCCCGAAACCATGCGTCGCCTAAGCCTGCGGCGCTTGGCACCTCATTCGCTGCCCGTTATTCTGAGTCTGCCCACTTCTCCACGCAAGCCGCTGGCTTGATTGGGATGACTGCAGAGCATAATACGGCGGTATCAATCGGTCAACGACGCGAAAAGTGGCGACAGCAGCACCTGGAGCGAAAAACTTGGCCGTTCGCCGACGAATTGCCCGATTTAAGAGGTGAGTTACGCGCTGGGCGTGTTGTCGTAGCCACCCAGGGACCCGGGCGGGGCCGTAAAGCCTCACAGATAGAACTTTCGTCCAAAGTTTGTTCCGTGTTCACCCTGCTGACGTGGACGTGACGAGAAGGTTGCCGCCCGCCGGATCCGTGGCCGAGGAGTCGAGAGATCGTGGTCTCACGACAATGGCAAACTGGGCTGGCATGAGTGACGTGTACGCGGAGGTCATCGGGCAGCAGCGGGCGCTGGCGGCGCTGGCCGCGGCCGCGGTCCGGCCGGTGCACGCCTACCTGTTCGTCGGTCCGCCCGGGACGGGGAAAGCGGCGGCCGCCCGGGGCTTCGCGGCGGCGGTGCTGTGCGCCGCCAACCCGCCGGACGGGACGTGCGAGACCTGCCGGCGGGTGCTGGCCGGCGCGCACCCGGACGTGATCGACATCGAGCGGGAGGGGGCGTCGATCAGCATCGACATGGCCCGGGAGGTGACCCGGCTGGCGGCGACCGGCCCGCTGGAGGGCGCCCGCAAAGTGCTGGTGCTGCACGACTTTCACCTGGTGCGGGACGCCGGGCCGGCCCTGTTGAAGACGATCGAGGAGCCGCCGGCGTCCACGGTGTTCGTCATCCTGGCCGAGTATCTCCCGGCTGAGCTGGTCACCATCGCCAGCCGGTGTGTGCAGGTGAACTTCGAAGCGCTCAGCCCGGCGCAGGTGGCAGCCATCCTGGAGGCGGACGGCATCCCGCCGGCTCGGGCCGGGGAGCTGGCCCTGGCGTCGGGGGGGCGGCTCGACCGGGCCCGGCTGCTGGCCGCGGACCAGGGATTCGAATCCCGGCGCCGGGCCTGGCTGGAGGTGCCCAGCCAGCTGGACGGGACCGGGGCCACCGCCGCGGCCCTCGCCGACCGACTACTCGGCCTGCTCGAGGCCAGCGTGGAACCGCTCCGGCTCCGCCATGAGGGCGAACGGGCCAGCCTGGACGAGCGCAACGCTAAGGCCGTCGAGTTCACCGGCAAGGGTGGCGGCCGGGCGGGGAACCGGGCGGCCAAAGCCGTGCTCACCAGCGGGATCAAGGAGCTCGAGGAACGCCAGCGGCGCGAGGTGCGCCGTCAGCGCACCGACGAGCTGCGGGCGGGGCTGGCCACGCTCGCCGGCGCCTACCGGGACCGGCTGGGCGGCCCAGCGGCCGAACCCGGCGCTCGCTGGCGGCGGACGTCGGCGGGGCGCGCCATCGACGACATCAACGCCCTGGGCCGGGACCTGCAGTACAACCCCGGCGAGTTGCTCCAGCTGCAGGCGCTGCTCATGCGGTTGAGTCCAGCGGGTTCCTAGCGGTGCTGGCGCTCACGGATGCTGGCCCCCCGGCGTGACGAGCCCGGTCTCGTAGGCGACGACCACCAACTGAGCCCGGTCCCGGGCGCCCAGCTTGGTGAGGATGCGGCTGACGTGCGTCTTGGCGGTGAGGGGGCTGAGGTACAGGTCGGCGGCGATCTCGTCGTTGTTGAGGCCGGTGGCGACGAGGGCCATGACTTCCCGCTCCCGGTCGGTGAGCACCTCCAGGGTGGTCAGGCCCCCGGGCGATCCCCGCCCGGGCCGCCCCGTCACCTCGGCGATCAGGCGGCGGGTCACGCTCGGCGCCAGCAGGGCGTCGCCGCGGGCCACCACCCGCACGGCGACCAGCAGGTCCGCGGGCTCGGTGTCCTTGAGCAGGAAACCACTGGCGCCGGCCCGCAGGGCTTCGAACACGTAGTCGTCCGCCTCGAACGTGGTCAGGATGAGCACCCGGGTGTTCCCGAGCCCGGGGTCCGCGGAGATCCGGCGGGTGGCCTCCAAACCGTCGACCTCCGGCATGCGGATGTCCATCAGCACCACGTCGGGGTGATGGCGGCGGGCCCGCTCTACGGCTTCGGCGCCGTTGGTGGCCTCACCGACGACCTCCAAGCCGGGGTCGGAATCGACCAGCACCCGGAACCCGGCCCGCACCAGCGCCTGGTCGTCGGCCAGCAGCACCCGGATCATGCCGGCGCCCCCGAATCGCCCGCGGCCACCGGGTCGGCGACGCCGGTGCCGTTGGCGACCGGCCCCGTCGGCCCCGCCCTGCGCTCGCCCGGTAGCGGGAGGACGGCCAGCACCGTCCAGCCTGGGTGCCCGGGGCCGGGCCCCACCTTGATCTTGCCGCCGAAGGCGGACACCCGCTCCCGCATGCCGGCGATACCGGTACCCGTGCCGTCGCCGAACCCCTGGTCGCCGGGCTGTCCCGCGGCCACCCCGCCCCCGTCGTCGTGGACTGCGACCAGCAGTTTGCGCTTTCCGGCGACGACCCGCACGGTGGCGTGCGCGGACGGGCCGGCGTGGCGCAGCACGTTCGTCAACGACTCCTGCACGATGCGGTAGACCGCCAGCTCGACAGCCGGAGACAGGCCGCCGACCCGCCCGGACACAGTTACTGTCGTCGGAAGTCCGGCCTGGGTGGTGGCATCGGCCAGGGCGTCGAGCTGGGCCAGGTTGGGCGCCGGGGCTCGCACCCCACCGGCCGCGTCGTCGTCGACCTGCCGGAGCACGTTGAGGATGGCCCGCAGCTCGCGCAGCCCTTCCCGGCTGGCCACCTTGATGGCGGTCAGGGCCTCCTCGGCCTGCTCGGGCTGGGTGGACAGGACGTGGGCGGCCACCCCGGCCTGGACGTTGATCATGGACATGCTGTGGGCCACCACGTCGTGCAGCTCCCGGGCGATCCGCAGCCGCTCGGCGTCCACGCGCCGGCGGGTCTCCTCCTCCCGGTCCCGCTCCGCCCGCTCGGCCCGCTCCACCATGGCCGCGAACACCTGCCGGCGCCCGGCGACGGCCGAGCCCAGCGCCACGGCCGCCGTGGCAAACGCCAGCATCACGGTGTTGGTCCCGCCCAGCCACCCGAACGGACCGCCGGCGCCGCTGGCCACGAACAACACGGCCATCGAGCTCACGCCGGCGCCGATGGCCACGTTTCGCGGCTCGAGGATGCCGACGGTGAAAAGAGCGACAAAGACGGCTGTCAGCGCCGCGCCGGGCACGTACCCAGCCGCGGCGTAGGCCGCCACCGCCGCCACGGTCACGCCCAACACCGCCAGCGGCCACTTGCGGCGTACCACCAAGGCCAAACCGGCCACCACGACCAGGGCGTAGGCGCCGCCGGGTTGGTGCGTCCTGATCCATTGGATCTGGCTGGCGGTGGCGTGCATGGTGGGATGGGCCTCGCCGATGGAGCCGCTGATCGCCAGGCCCGTCACCGCCAATGCCCCCAGTACGTCGATCACCGACGGCAGGCGCGTCTCGTGGCGCGGGTGAGCGTGGACGGCCAGGGCCATGCCACAGAGGGTAAGCGTCGGGGCCGGCTCGGGCGTCGTCTCCTGGGTGTCAGCTGTGTACCGCGAGAGGTGTACGCGATGAGTTCCAGACCCTCCTTGAGTCGGATGCGAGAAACCATCCTCCGGCCGACGCCGGATGACC
>DASXZS010000020.1:0-2105 GCA_036501785.1 Acidimicrobiales bacterium
CGTCGGGCAAGCTGCTCAAACGGGAGTTGCGGGCCCCGTACTGGGAGGGCTTCGAGCGTCAGGTCGGCTGACGTGGCCCCCCGGCGGAGCACCATCTACCAACACCAGGTGCGTTACCTGGAAGTCGACCAGCAGGGCGTGGTCTTCAACATGTGGTATCTCGGGTATTTCGACGAGGCGATGGCCCTGTTCCTCGAAGAGGGAGGGTTGGCCTACCCCGACATGCTGGCCGCCGGCTACGACGTGCAGCTGGTGCACACCGAGATCGACTGGCGGTCGTCGCTGCGCTGGCCCGAACGGGCCCTCGTCGAGGTGTCGCTGGCGGAGGCGGGGCGCACGTCGTTTACGCTCGACTTCGAAGTGCGTACTCGGGACACCTCGGTGGCGACCGGCCGGACGGTTTACGTGGTGGTGGCGACCGACGGCTCGGGCAAACGTCCCATCCCGGTGGTCATCCGGGACGCGCTCGGGCTCACCGGTTGACGCCCGCTGCCGGCGGCACCGACCCCGCCGTGACCGCCGCCGAGGAGCTGGCCGCCGATCTGCTGGCCGCTGCCGACGCCCGCCGGGGCCGCGCCGAGCGGTCCCGGTCCGCCCGGGTTAGCCGGCTGATGTCCAGCCCGGAGGGCCTCAGCCTGATCCTGGCTCTGACCGACGAGGTCCTGCGCATTCACGAACCCCGACGGGCGGCGGCCGTGCTCGCGGAACTGGCCCGGGAACACCAGCAGGCGGGCGCGCTGGGCCTTCTCGACCGCCTGGCCCTCGGGGTCGGGGGCCGGCTGGCGCCATTGATCCCCCAGGCCGTGGTGCCCGCCGTGCGCCAGCGGGTCCGCTCGGAGATGGCCGGCGTGATCCTGCCGAGCGGGCGTCGGCGACTGGCCCATCACATCGCCCGCCGGAGCCGGCGGGGCATCCACCTCAATGTCAATGTGCTGGGCGAGGCCATCCTCGGCGAGGACGAGGCCGAGCAGCGGCTGCGCCGGGTCCTCGCGGTCCTGGCCCAGCCAACGGTCGACTACGTCTCGGTCAAGGTGTCGTCCATCTGCTCGCAGCTGGACGTCCTCTGCTTCGACCGGGAGGTCGAGCGCGTCGCCGCCCGCCTGCGCCGCCTGTACGCGGCCGCCAACTCCTACCGGCCGGCCAAGTTCGTCAACCTCGACATGGAGGAGTACCGCGACCTGGAGCTGACCCTGGCGGTGTTCCGGAGCCTCCTCGACGAGCCCGGGTTTGGGTCGACCGCCGGCGGCATCGTCCTCCAGGCCTACCTGCCCGACTCGCTCCCGGCCCTGGAGGAGCTGTGCGCCTGGGCGCGCCACCGCCGGGACCGTACCGGGGGATGGGTGAAGGTTCGTTTGGTGAAAGGGGCCAACCTGGCGATGGAGCACGTCGACGCCGAGATTCACGGTTGGCCGGCCGCACCGTTTCTTACCAAGGACGAGACGGACGCCAACTACAAGCGGATGCTCGATGTGCTCCTCGATCCTGCCAACGACGGGGCCGTGCGCGCCGGCGTCGCCACCCACAACCTCTTCGAGGTGGCGTGGGCCGTCATCCAGGCGGATCGCCGCCACGCCCGCCACCGGCTGGAGATCGAGATGCTCGAGGGCATGGCCCCCGCCGTCGCCGACGCGGCCGCGGAACGTCTCGGCGGCCTGCTCCTGTACGTCCCGATCGTCGGGCGCGGCGACCTCGAGTCGGCCATCGCCTACCTGGTGCGCCGCCTCGACGAAAACAGTGGGCCCGACAACTTCCTGACCCACTCATTTTCTCTGGCCGTGGGCGGCCCGACGTGGGCGGCCGAGGCGGCCCGCTTCCGGCGGGCGGTGGAGGCCCGCCACCAGCCGGCCGTGCCCACCCGGCGGGTGCAGAACCGCGCCGCGGACCCGGGACGAGCCGCGGCCGGGCCGACGTTTACCAACGAACCGGACACCGACTTCTCCATCGCCGCCAACCGCGAGTGGGTCACCCGCCACTTGGAAGCCTTTCGCCGGGCCGGCGTGCCGTACTACCGGCCAGGGATCGCCGGACACGTCGTGGAGGACGACACGACCAGCGTGGCTGGCATCGACCCGAGCGCCACCACTAGCGGCGCCGCCGGCGGCGAC
>DASXZS010000021.1:0-2365 GCA_036501785.1 Acidimicrobiales bacterium
GGACGTCCATCCCGAGATGAGTCAGACCTCGCTGCGACATACTGGACATGGCCGGCTTCCTTTCTGCATGTGGCTCCGGCTGCCAATGGTGGCTGACCCACGCATCAGCAGACCGGAAGCCGGCCATTCCATATTGACTAACCGGGCCGGCGCGCCCGCCGCGGGACTATCACTCGTCGACCGCCGGGCTGTGCTGCGCCTCGGTGCCGGCGCCGCCGCGGCCACGGCCCTGGCCCTCAGTGGCTGCTCGTCGTCGCGCCAGGCGGGACCGACCACTTCGCTGCCGGCGCCCGTCCCGACCACCTTGTCGATCCCGCCGGCCACCGAGGTGGACTGGTCGGCCTTGCGGTCCGCCCTGACCGGACGGTTGGTCCAGCCAACCGACTCGGGCTACCTGACCGACCTGCAGCTGTATGACTCGCGGTTCGATGCCGTACACCCAACCACGTCGGGCCTGGTGATCGATGTGACTCCCATGGCGGCCGTCAGCGTCGCGCCTGGGGCGGCCACCATCGGCGCCGGCGCTCGCCTCGTCGACGTGTACACCTCGCTCAACGCCGCCGGCGTTTCCATCCCCGCGACATTAGGGCGATCAGGCGGAGGAGAGCCCGGGGCGTCGAAGGGGCGGTCTTTCCTTGTGACCGTCCCTTCGACGTCCCCCGGGCTCGCCACCTCGAGTCCGGTGCCGTCCCGTAAACCCTTGCGTCAGAAGGACAGGGCGCTCGGGTGGGCCATCCGCCCGGAGCGCGTGTGCAGCTCCGCCCAGCGGTGATCGACGATGCGGGCCAAGGCGGTCAGCTGCCGCCGCTCGCGGGACCGGAACGGCCGGCCCTTGCGACCCAGCACCACCACTAGGCCGGCGGCGTCCACGTCCGACCAGGCCACATCGTCGGGCCCGCCTTCGGAGCCGGGATCCACCGAAGCCCGGCTACCCGCCACGAACGCCCCCAGCCAGGCGGCAGGCGGGGCCGGGCCTACGGTGACGACCGGGCTCGACGAGTCCAGGTCGAGGACCGCCACCCAATCGGATTGGAAGTCCAGCAGGCTGCGGCGGGCCAGGGCGTCGAGCAACGAGCCCACCTCGGCGTGGGCCACGAGCGAGGCGGCCGTCTCCAGGGCATCGACGCGGGGGTCCACGGCGGCCTCGGGCGCCGGCCGCACGTCCTCCACGTCCACCCCGTCGACCTGGGACACCTCGGAGATGAGCAGGCTCACCAGCGACTCGTCTGGTAGGTCCACCACCAACTCGTCGATGGCCCGCCCGGCGCCCCGCTCCAGGATGTCGATGCCCACCAGGTCCCCGCGCACCGCCCCGATGCGGCTGGCCACCGCACCGAGGGCGCCCGGGCGATCGGGCACCCAAACCCGCAGAATGAAGGACGGCACAACTCCGAAACCTAGCCGCCGCGTGTGAACCGACTGTTACCGCCGGACGACAGCGCCATTACGCTCGCGGCGGCGGTGACGTCACGCCGGAGCCGCTTCGACCTCTGGAGCGTCCGGCGGGATGGGCTCCGCTTCCGAACCAGGTGCGGCCAGGCGGCCTTTGTCCCGCTTGGCGTAATCCTCCACGCACTCCTGCCCCGAGAGCGACGCGATGGCAGCCATCACCTCGTTGGTAAACCGGCGCAGTTCGCTCGATCCGTCCCCGCCGGCCTCCCTGCGGATCGGGGCGCCCATCTTGACCTCGACCGGGCGGAACAACTTGGGCCAGGTGGCGCCGATTGGCTGCACTTCGGCGGTGCCCAACTGGGCCACCGGCACCACCGGCGCCTCGCACTCCATGGACAGGCGGGCCACGCCCGTGTGGCCCTTGTACAGCCGGCCGTCGGGCGACCGGGTGCCCTCGGGGTAGATGCCGAGCACCCCGCCGACGGCCAGCACGTCCCGAGCCGCGGCCAGCGCCCGCGCCGAAGCCGGACCCCCGCCCCGCTTGAGGGGGATCATCCCCACCGCCCGGAAGAACCACGCCGTCTTCCAGCTCTCAAAGTACTCGGCCTTGGCCACGAACGTGACCCGCCGGCGCACCACCAGCGGGAGGAAGATGCTGTCAATAAAGGACCGGTGGTTGGACGCCAGGATCACCGGTCCCTGGCGCGGCACATTGGCAGTGCCCTCTGACCGCACGCGGAAGACGACCCGCAGCACGGGTGTGAGAACGATCTTCAGCGCCCAGTAGGCCATACCACGCAACCTACGCGTTTCGGGCCCAGCCTGCGCCGGGAAGTCAGCCCAGCTTCGTCAAGACCCGCCGCAGGTTCCGGACCGCCTGCTGGATCCGCTGCTCGTTTTCGATCAGGGCGAAGCGCACGAAGCCCTCCCCGCCCTTGCCGAAGCCGACCCCGGGTGACGTGGCCACCTCGGC
>DASXZS010000022.1:0-4102 GCA_036501785.1 Acidimicrobiales bacterium
TGCGATCGGGGGCGGACGGAGCCGCCGCCACCACCTCGGGCACCACGGGTTCGGCGGGTTCGGCGGGGTCGGCGGGTTCGGTGGGTTCGGCGGCCAGGCCCGGGCCCGGCCCGGGCTCTGGCGCCGCCCAGGGGTCGGACGCCGGCGCGGGTACGGGGACCGGCACCGCCGCAACCGGGGCGGGCTCGGATGGCGCCGGGTCGGAGAGTGCGGCGCCGGCGACCGACAGCCTGGCCCGGCGCTGGGCGGCGACCACGGCCACCGCTGCGCCGGCGGCACCGACGGCCCAGGCGGCCGTCATCAGCCACAGCCCCGCCTCTGCCTGACCGGAGCCGTATCGGAACACTTGGCCCAGATCGGACAATCGGAAGCCGAACTCGGTCACGGCGAGGCCTGCGGCCATGCCGGCGCCCACGCCCGCCCGGGCCGGGCCGGTGAGCCCGATGCCGAGGGCCGCCGCCCACCCCGCGGCCAGCACCGCGTACAAGGCGGCCTGATCGGGTTGCGATGCCAGCGACCCCTGGCCGGCGCCGGCGAGGTACTGCGGCAGCATGGCCACCACGTGCAGGACGACGGTGCCCAGCAGGAGCCCGGCGGCGGTCAATTCCAGCGCGGTGGGGCGGTGCCGACGGGGCGCGACATCGGGTTGGACCTCGGGGTACGTCACTTGCATGGCATCAGATCCTTACCGTCTCATGTGAGCACAACCTGAGAGCGCCGGCCAGCCGCGGGCGCCCTAACCTCGGGCCGTGGCCCCGACCGGCACGCCGCCCCTCGCCCCGCCTCGCCCGCCGCTGCGACCGCCCCGGTGTAATCTTGTAATCGTGGATCCGGCAGGACGGGTGGCCCGGTGACGTTCTCGCACGTGGTGCGCACCCGCGGCGAATCGGAGCCGACACCCGAGCCGACACCGGAGCGCCCGCTCGTCATCGAACACCGGGAAGCCCTGATCTACATGATCTGTGAGGCCGCGGAGATGGAGCACGGCCTCATGTGCGAGTACCTGTTCGCGGCCTTCTCCTTGAAGGACGCCAGCGACGAGGCCCTCGACCCGGGGCAGCAGGCCGCCGTGGCGCGGTGGCGGAAGACCCTCCTCGGCGTGGCCGGCGAGGAGATGCTGCACCTGGCCCTGACCGCCAACATGCTCACCGCCCTGGGCGCCTCGCCACACCTGTCGCGGCCGAACCTGCCGCAACCGGCGCGGCACTACCCGCCGGGCGTTCGCATCGCCCTGCTGCCATTCGGCGACCAGGCGCTGCGGCACTTTCTCTTCCTGGAGCGCCCCGAAGGCATGGCCCTTGACGACGCCGACGGTCTGGCCGCGTTCGACCAGGGGGTTCCGCTCATGACCGAGGACGAGATCGTCCCGCGTCTCCAGGACTTCGCGACTGTCGGTCACCTCTACCGTTCCATCGAGGCCGGCTTCGCCCACCTGGTCGACAAACTGGGCACCGACCGAGTCTTCGTCGGACCGCCCGAGGCGCAACTGACCCAATCCTCGTTCGGCTGGGCCGAGCTGCAGCCTGTCACCGATCTGGCCAGCGCAGTCGCAGCCATCGAAGCCATCGTGCAGCAGGGGGAAGGCCCGCGCGGCGACTGGCGCCAGGCCCACTTCGGCCGCTTCAAGGGGGTCCTGGACGAGTACCTGACGGCCCGTGCGGCCGACCCCTCCTTCGAGCCGGCCCGGCCGGTGGTGGCGGCGCTGGTCCGCCCGAGCGAGCGGGGCGGAGACGGCCCGTTGATCGACAACCCCCAGACCGCTCGCGTCGCCGACCTGTTCAACGTGGTGTACGAGGTCCTGCTGTTGACCCTGTACCGGCTGCTGGCCCGCATCGACGAAACCCCGGAGGAGGCAGCCCTGCTCGCCGACGTAGCGGTCGGGCTGATGTACGACGGGATCGCCCCGATCGGCACCCTCCTGGGCACGCTGCCGATCAGCGCGCCGGTCGGGCAGGAGGTCGGCGGCCCGTCGCCCACAGCCGGGGCCCCGTTCGAGCTCTTCTACCAGCCCGATTATCTGTTGCCGCACCACCGGGCCGCCTGGCTGCTAATTGGAGAGCGCCTGGACGAGGCCAGCCGGTTCGCGTCCCGGTGCGCCGAGCCCCTGCCGGCGTTGCGTCCGGTCGCCGACGCGCTCGCCGGTCACGCCGCCCGCATCCTGACTCGCCGGTGAGCCGGGCGTGAACAAGGGGCGCCTGGAGTCTTTTACCGACGGGGTGTTCGCCATCGCCATCACCCTCCTGGTGCTCACCATCACACCGGTGGCGGACTACCAGCACCTCGGCCACGAGCTGGCCAAACGGTGGCCCTCGTTGGCGGCTTACGTGGTGAGCTTCGCCATCATCGGGATCATGTGGCTCAACCACCACTCCATCTTCGCCCACATCGCCAGCGCGGACCGCGGGCTGGTCATCCTCAACCTGACGCTCCTCCTTACGGTCGCCTTCCTCCCGTTCCCGACCGGGATCTTCGGGGAGGCGCTGCACCGCGATCAGGGCGCCCGAGTGGCGGCCGTGCTGTACAGCGCCACTATGGCCCTCAACGCCTACGCCTGGGCGGCCCTGTGGCTGCACGCCTCGGTCGGGCGCCGGCTGCTGGTCCCGGCCTTCCCCGAAGCCCAGCGCCGCAGCGCCACCCTGGCGTTCACAGGGGGGACGGTCGCCTACACCATCATCCTCGGGGTGGCGTTCATCAACGCCTACGCCTGCTTGGCGCTGCACGGGCTCATGGCCCTGTACTACGCCCTGGACCCGCTGACGCGGCGGGCCGCCCGCCAGGCCCCGGCGGCCGCCCCCGCCGACGACCCCGCCGGCTGACCCGGGAGGCGTCCGCGGCCGGAGAGGCCGGTATGTTGGCGGGCATGGAGTACGTCAACCTCGGAAAGACCGGCCTGCGCGTGTCCCGCATCTGCCTCGGCATGATGGGCTTCGCGGACGAGAGCGAACGACCCTGGGTGATCAACGAGGAGGCCACCGAGCCGTTGGTCCGAACCGCGGTCGAGGGCGGGGTGACCTTCTTCGACACCGCGGACGTGTACTCGGGGGGCCACAGTGAGGTGGCCACCGGGCGGCTGCTCCCGAAGTTCCTGACACGCGACGAGATGGTCGTGGCTACCAAGGTGTACATGCCGACCATGCCGGGGGAAAACGGCAAGGGCCTGTCCCGCAAGCACATCCTGTCGTCGATCGACGCCTCGTTGACCCGCCTGGGCATGGACTACGTGGACCTCTACCAGATCCACCGCTGGGACCCCAACACCCCGATCGAGGAGACCATGGGCGCCCTCGACGAGGTGGTGCGCGCCGGGAAAGCCCGCTATATCGGCGCCAGCAGCATGTACGCCTGGCAGTTTGCCAAGGCCCAGCATGCCGCGGCGTCAGCGGGTGGGGCCCGGTTCGTGTCGATGCAGAATCACTACAACCTGGTCTATCGGGAGGAAGAGCGGGAGATGATCCCGCAGTGCCTCGACCAGGGAGTGGGAGTGATCCCGTGGAGCCCGCTGGCCCGGGGACTCCTCGCCGGCACCCGGACCCGCGACGGGGCCCGCCTGACCACCCGGTCGGAGACCGACCCGTTCGGCGACTACCTCTACAACCAACCCACCGACTTCGACGTGGTCGACAGAGTGGTGGAAGTGGCGGGCGAACGGGAGGCGCCACCGGCGCAGGTCGCCCTGGCCTGGCTGCTCCACCGGCCCGGGGTGACCGCGCCGATCGTGGGCGCCACCAAACCGGGACACGTGGAGGACGCCCTGGCCGGCGAGGCCCTGGATCTCGACGCCAAGGAGATGGCCCGGCTCGAGGAGCCCTACGTCCCCCACCCGGTCCTGGGCCACACGTAGCCGCCGCCGTGTAGCCGCCACTCCTAGCCGGCGGCCCCCCACAGCCGAGCGGTGAGACCTGACGCTCGGGCGATGGGCCGGGCGACCGCGGCCCGCAACGAAGCTTCGCTCCCCGCCACCAGAACCCCGTCCTGGGCGCGGGTGACCGCGGTGTAGAGCAGCTCGCGTGACAGGACCGGCGACGACGGGGGCGGCAGCAGGATGGCGATGCGCCGGAACTCCGAGCCCTGGGCCTTGTGCACCGTCATGGCAAAGACGGTG
>DASXZS010000023.1:0-2212 GCA_036501785.1 Acidimicrobiales bacterium
GCCTGGCGGATGAGGCCTTCGAATCGGGTGGCGATCTCCTGGGTAACCCGCTGCACGTCGGTGCGGAAGGACCCGGTACGGCAGGTGTCGATGGGCGGCTGCACCACCGCGTGGTGGTCCCGGCCCGGGCCGCTGTAAACCGCCGAGGTGAGCAGCAGGGCCCCGGTGCGCAGGGCCAGGGTGGCCGGCCCGGCCGGCATGGTAGTGGTCTCGCCGAAGAACTCGACCTCGATCCCGTTCTCCAGCAGATCGCGATCGCAGAGCAGCCCGACCAGCTTCCCCTCCCGCAGGGTTTTGCTCATGGCAGCACCTGAGTCGGCGCCCAGCGGCACGATGGTCAGTCCCATCGCCCGCCGCTGCTCCACGAAATAGTCGAACAGTTCCGGCGGCTCGATCCGTTCGGCCACCGCGGTCATCGGAAATCCCTTGCCGGCCAGGAATGCCCCGCCGTACTCCCAACTACCGACATGGGGCAGGGCCAGCACCACTCCCTTGCCTTCGGCCATGGCATCGACCAGGTGTTCGAACCCGTCGGCGACGAACCGCTGCAGCACTTCGCCCATCGGGGTGGTCCCCAGCCGGGCCCCTTCGACCCAGTAGCGGGCGTAGGCGCCAAACGCCCGTCGGGCCCAGAGGTCGAGCGCGGCGTCGTCGATGTCCCCGCCGAGGACCCGGCGAAGATTCCTGGTGATCATGTCGCGGTGTTCGTGGCGCAGCACGAACATTGCATCGCCCACCCGGGCGGCGGCCCACAACGCCACCGGCTCGGGCAGGGCACCGAGGGCGCGACCCAAGCCGGTGTAGAGGCGGAAGACTGCCCGATCCTTGTTCAACGATTGCTTTCCCGAGACCTGTGAGTTGACGAGGAAGGGTCAGCTGTTGCGTCGAGCCGCGGCCCGCTGGCGGATGCCCTGGCCGGCGTGACGCGCTCGCCAGGTGCGGCCCGATCGGCTGGACAGCTCGCCCTGACGGCGTGCCCGCCACCGGGACGGCGATCCGCTGCTCCGCCGGCGTTCGCCCCGCATGGCGGTGCGGGTCCGGCGGGGGCGGCGGGTGAGCGACGACGACACCGGTGCCTCGGCCAGGCCCCACACCTTGGCGAAGCGGCCGATGGCGGTGATCAGGGTGAGCCCCAACATCGCCCACAACACCGGGACGAGGAATGACGCCGACAGCAGCCCGAAGCCCAGGAGGATCATCCGCTCCGCCCGTTCCATCAGCCCGCCCTTGGCCGAGATGCCGAGGGATGCCGCCTTGGCCCGTTGATAGGAGACCAGCGAGGTGGCGGCGAAGACCCCGAACGGAAGGAGGACCAGATGCCCGGGATGGGCCGACAGCAGATACCAGGCGACGCCGCCCAGGATCAGCGCGTCCGCCACCCGGTCGGTGACCGAGTCGAAGAATTCACCGCGGACCGACGACGTTCCCGAAGCTTTCGCCACCGGACCATCGAGCAGGTCGTGGAACCCGGTGAGCGTCAGCAGCAGGATGCCGAGGTGGAGACGGCCGGTGCCGATCGCCCATGCGGTGGCGGTCGCCGAAAGCAGGCCGGTCGCGGTCAGAACGTCGGCGGTTACACCTAGCTGCTGCAGCTTGCGACCGACCGGACCGGTTCCCCGATCAACGGTGTCGCGCCAGCGGCCGTCGAACATGTATTCCTCCAGAGGTTTCCCTCACCTTACCATCCGCTTGCTCAAGTTAGGCAGTAACCGACGCCCCCGGGCAGGTTCCGGAACCGGTCGCACCGAGCCCGGTGAGGCCTCCCGGGCTCAAGCCGGCCACGCCTGGTGGAGCCGGGCCCAGCTGTCGGCCAGGGTCTCGGGGAGCACCCGGGCCCCGCCTACCGAGGTCATGAAATTGGTGTCCCCCAGCCACCGGGGGACGGCGTGGAGGTGGATGTGCCGAGGTATCCCGGCCCCGGCGGCCCGGCCGAAGTTGGCCCCGATGTTGACCCCTTCGGGATGGTAGGCGGCCTCGAGGGCGCCCATCCCGTCCTGCAGTGCCCCCCAGAGTTCGGGGCTCTCGGTGGTGGTGAGATCGGCCACCGACCGGACGTGGCGGGACGGCATGACCATCAGGTGGCCGCTGGCGTAGGGGTAGGCGTTGAGCACCGCGAAGGTGGTCTTCCCGCGCCAGATCACCCCGTTGTCGGCCGAGGGCGGACCGCTGGCCGCGATCCGGCAGAACACGCAACGGGCCGGGTCGTCGAGCG
>DASXZS010000024.1:0-10930 GCA_036501785.1 Acidimicrobiales bacterium
GGTTGATCCCGATGGCGTGCTCGCCGAGCTCGTCCCAGGCGCCGGCCTGGTGGCTGAGTACCAGCACGCCGTCCCGCTCGTTGACCAGGGGGCCCTCTTTGGCGACCAGGTTGAGCCCGTCCCGGACCGGGTTGACCAGCAGGACGTCGGCGCGGCGTAGGGCGGCCACCGATCGCGGGTGATTGTCCTCCGGTTCGAGCATGATCGGTATCCAGCCGGCGTCGCCTAGCCCGACCGCCTGCGCCCACTTGGCGTTGATCTGGGCCGCCAGGGACTGCACCTCCTGGCCGTAGGCCAGGTACTCCGCCAGGCCCAGCCGGGACGGGTACACCATCGCTGCGAACACCACCTGCCCCCGCAGGTCGGGGCGCTGCTCCAGCAGCTCGTCGTAGGCCCAGAACCCCCGGAGCACGTTCTTCGACAGCTCGATGCGGTCCACCCGGACGATGAGCTGCCGGTCGCCGACGGCCCCGTCCAACTCGTCCAGTTCCCGCCCGCATTCCTCCGACGCGGCCACGGCGCGCAGGTCATCCAGGTCGGTGGCTGCCGGCGCCACGAACGTCGCTGGGGCGCGGCCCAGCCGCTCCCGGCAGCACGCCACGTAGGCCTCGGCCCAACGGGCGGAGTGGAACCCCACTGCGCCGGCACCCGCCAGGCCCGACAGGACCGCGGCCGCCACCCCGTCGGGGAGGACAGCCAGCTCCGATGGCGAGCACCACGGGGTGTGCAGGAAGGCCACGGTGCGCAGGTCCGGTCGCTGGGCCGCCAGCAGGGCTGGCACCAGGGCTAGCTGATAGTCCTGCACCAGCACCTCCGCCCCCGGCGCCGCCTGGGCTGCGGCCGCCGCCGCGAACTGGGCGTTGACGGCCTGAAACCGCTCCCACGCCGACCACCAGCGCCGGTCGAATCGAGGCCGGCGAGGCAGGTCCCACAGGCCGTGCAGGCAAAACCACAGGGTCTGGTTGGCGACCACGTCGTAGTAGGCCCGGTAGTCCTCCGGGTCGATCATGACCGGATGGACCCGGAAGCCGTCGGCATCGAACAACCCCGTCTGGGCCGCTTCCGCGTCGTCGGCGCCGACGCCGGCGGCCACCCACAACGCCTCATCCCGTTCGACGCCGGGGCCCAGGGTGACCACCAGCCCGCCGCCGCCCCGCCGGGCCCTCAACGTCCCGCCGGCGTCTCGGGTCATGCTGAGCGGGCCGCGGTTGGAGAGGACCAGGAGTTTGTTGTTGCCGGCCATAGGTGCGAACGACCCTACCCACGCCGGCGGAACTCCCTTGACCGGGCACACTGTGGCTCATGCCTCACCTCGTCGCGGCGCCGGACAAATGGCGGGGGAGTGCCACCGCCACCGAGGTGGCGGCCGCCATAGCCGCCGCCGCCATAGCCGCCGGTTGGACGGCCGACGCCGCCCCGGTGTCCGACGGCGGGGAGGGCTTCTCCGCCGTTCTGGGCGGCAAGCCCCACATCCAGCGGGTCCACGGCCCGCTGGGCGCCCCCGTCGAGGCGGCCTGGAATCTCCTCGACGACGGAGTGACGGCCACCGTGGAGATGGCCGCCGCGTCCGGGCTGACCTTGGCCGGCGGCGCCGACCGCAACGACCCCGTCCGCGCCTCCACCGCCGGCACCGGTGAGCTGATCGCCGCGGCGGTCAAGACCGGGGTCCGCCAGGTGCTGATCGGCATGGGCGGCTCGGCCACGACCGACGGCGGGTGGGGGGCCTTGGAAGCCCTCGAGCCGCACTCGCGGCTGGCCGGGATCGACCTGCAGGTCGGCTGCGACGTCACGACCCGCTTCCTCGACGCCGCGGCCGTCTTTTCACCGCAGAAGGGGGCGTCGCCGTCGGAGGTGGAGCTGCTCACCCGCCGGCTGCTGCGCCTGGCCCAGGTCTACGAGGAGCGCTACGGCGTGGACGTACGGGACCTCGAGGGGTCCGGCGCCGCCGGCGGGCTGGCCGGGGGGCTCGTCGCCGTCGGTGCCACCTTGACGAGCGGGTTCGACCTGGTGGCGGAGCGGATCGAGCTGGCGGAGCGCATCGAAGGGGCGGACTTGGTCATCGCCGGCGAGGGCCTGCTCGATGAGGAGTCGTTCCAGGGCAAGGCCGTCGGCGGGGTGGTGGCCCTGGCGGCCGAGCTCGGTGTCCCGGTGCTGATCCTGGCCGGCGACGCCGTCGGCGACCACCCGGTCGCCTTCCGGACCCTTGTCGAGACGTTCGGTGAGGAGCGAGCCTGGGCCGACCCGCTCGGGGCGCTCGGCGAGCTGGTCGCCGAGGTCCTGGCCGGCCGCTGACTCAGGCCGTCTTGCGGTGGGCGGGCACCGAGGCGAGAGGGGGTTGCTCCACGAGCGGGCCCACGTCGCCGGCGTCCACGCCAGCCCGGGCCAGGGCCAGCTGCAGGATGGCGAGCGCCTGGCCGCTCAGCTCGGCCAGGGGCCGGTTGCGGTGCACCCGCACGCCGAGATCGCACTGCACCAGGCCACCGGTCCCGAACCGGGCCGTGACATCGATGAGCAGGCCCAGGTCGACGCCGTAGCCGGCGGCGAACGGCACCGCCGCCAGCACGTCCCGCCGCGCCGCGCACTCACCGGCTAGGGGTTGGCTCAGCCCGGCCAGATGGGGGAAAAAGACCGAGATCAGCGGCCGGGCCATCAGCTCGGTGACCCGGCCGCCTTCGCCTGGCCGGCCGTCGAGGGGCCGGTCGTAGCAACCCTTGACAAAGGTGACGTCGTCGCGTGTGAGGAGGGGGCCGAGCAGGCCCAGCACGAAGCCGGCGTCGAAGCTGCGGATATCGGCGTCGCAGAAGACCACGATGTCGCCCGACGCGGCGTGGACCGCCCGCCACATGGCCTGGCCCTTCCCGTGGTCGGTGCCGTAGTCCGGCAGAACGCTCGCGGCTGCCACCACCGTGGCGCCCGCGGCGGCGGCGATCGCGGCGGTGTCGTCGATCGACCCGTCGTCGATCACCAGCACCTCGTCGACGACCGGGTGGGCCACGATCAGCTCGCGGTGGATGGTCTCCACCGTGGCGCCGACAGTGGCCGCTTCGTTGCGGGCGGGTAGGCACACCGAGACGCGCCGGCCCCGTTTGGCCACCAGCAGCCGCGCCGGCGGAAAGTCGTGGTGGTCGAACGTGCGCAGCATGCCGGTGCCATCCTGCCACGCCGAATCGACGTGCCCCTGCTCCGGCGGCCGGGTAGCATGGGCTTCGACATCATCAAGAGCGGCTGAGGGACGGGCCCTGTGACGCCGCGGCAACCAGCCCCCTCGGGGGTATCTGGTGCCAATGCCCGGTTCGATGAGCCCCGAGGAGGATCTCAGCTTGCCCTACGTGGAAGGTCTCCGCTGCCGGGAGTGCGCGCACCCCTACCCGGCCGAAGCGCTGCATGTGTGCGAGTGGTGCTTCGGCCCGCTCGAAGTGGTGTACGACTACGACGCCATCCGCCGGTCGGTGAGCCGGGAGTCGATCGCGGCCGGTCCGCTCTCCATCTGGCGGTACGCCGACCTCCTCCCGGCGGCAGCTGAGGGTGCGGTCAGCCTCGGCGCCGGTTTCACCCCGCTGGTGCGGGCCGATCGCTTGGCGGCCGAGCTCGGCCTCGGCGAGGTCTGGATCAAAAACGACACCCTCAACCCCACCGGATCCTTCAAGGACCGGGTGGTGTCGGTGGCGCTGACGAAAGCCCAGGAGCTGGGCTTCAAGGTGGCCGCCTGCGCCTCCACCGGCAACCTGGCCAACTCGGTCGCGGCGCACGCGGCCCAGGCGGGCATGGAGTCGGTGGTGTTCATCCCGTCGGATCTCGAACCGGCCAAGGTGGTCACCACGGCGGTGTTCGGCGGCCGGCTGATCGCGGTGGACGGCAACTACGACGATGTCAACCGGCTGTGCGCGGAGCTCGCCGGCGAGCACCCGTCGTGGGCGTTCGTCAACGTCAACGTCCGCACCTACTACGCCGAAGGCTCCAAGACCCTGGCCTTCGAGGTGGCCGAGCAGCTCGGCTGGCAGGCCCCCGACCACGTGGTGGTACCGGTGGCGTCCGGCAGCCAGCTGACGAAGGTGGCCAAGGGTTTCCACGAGCTGTGGGACGTGGGCCTGCTCGACGAGGAACCGCACGTGCGCATCTCCGGCGCCCAGGCGACCGGCTGCTCGCCGGTGGCCGAGGCGTTCCAGGCCGGCCGGGACGTCGTCAAGCCGGTCAAGCCGCACACCATCGCCAAGTCGCTCGCCATCGGGAACCCGGCTGACGGGCCCTATGCCCTGGATGCGGTGCGGGCGTCGGGTGGGTCGTTTGGGTCCGTGACCGACGAGGAGATCGTCGCCGGCATCCGCCTCCTGGCCCGCACCGAGGGGATCTTCGCCGAGACCGCCGGCGGGGTCACCATCGCCTCCCTGGCCCAACTGGCTGCGGCTGGCGTGGTCCGGCCCGACGAGCGGGTGGTGGTGTACGTCACCGGCAACGGCTTGAAGACCGTCGAGGCGGTCGCCGGCGAGTGCCAGCCCACGGCCACCATCGCCCCGACCCTGGAGGCCTTCGCCGCTGCCGTCGAGCTCGGCGAGGGGTGGTAGCCATGCCTGAGGTCTCCCAATGTCAGTGACGGTTCGCATCCCGACCCAACTGCGCCCACTTGCCGGCGGCCAGAGCGAGGTCGCCACCGAGGGGGCGACTGTCGCCGAGGTGCTCAAGGCCCTCGAGGCGTCCCACCCCGGCTTCACCGACCGCCTCTTCGACGACGCCGGCCGCCTGCGCCGGTTCGTCAACGTGTTCCTGGCCGAGGAGGACATCCGCTTCCTCGAGGGGCTCGACACCCCCGTGCCGGCGGGGTCCACGCTGTCCATCGTGCCGGCGGTCGCCGGGGGCTAGCGCCCGACCTTTCGGCGGGCTCAGTATTTCGCGGGGCCGATTGCAGTATTTCGCGGGTTGCACTATCTCTCCAGAGGCGGTTAACTGTTAGCACTCGCGATGTGAGAGTGCTAACCGTGGTCTGCCCAATGGAGGGAACCAAGTAACGATGCCCAAGCTGATTGCTTTTGACGAGAACGCCCGGCGGTCGCTGGAGAGCGGGATGAACCAGCTCGCTGACGCCGTGCGCGTCACTCTTGGCCCCAAGGGCCGCAACGTTGTACTCGAGAAGAAGTGGGGCGCCCCCACCATCACCAACGATGGGGTGTCCATTGCCAAGGAGATCGAGCTCGAAGACCCATACGAACGGATCGGGGCCGAGCTGGTCAAGGAAGTCGCCAAGAAGACCGACGACGTCGCCGGCGACGGCACCACCACCGCCACCGTGCTGGCGTGGGCGCTCGTCCGGGAGGGCCTGCGTAACGTGGCCGCCGGCGCCAACCCCATGTCCCTCAAGAAGGGCATCGAGGCGGCGGTCGAGGCCGCAGTCGGCTCCCTCAAGGCCATCTCCAAGGAGACCGAGACCAAGGAGCAGATTGCCCAGGTGGCTTCCATCTCGGCCGCCGACACTGAGATCGGCGATCTGATCTCCGAGGCGATCGACAAGGTCGGCAAGGACGGCGTCATCACCGTCGAGGAGTCGCAGACCTTCGGGATGGACCTCGAACTGGTCGAGGGCATGCGCTTCGACAAGGGCTACATCGCCCCCTACTTCGCCACCGACACGGAGCGCATGGAGGCGTCCCTGGACGACCCCTACATCCTGTTCGTGGGCTCCAAGATCTCCGCGGTGCGAGACCTGCTCCCGCTGCTGGAGAAGGTGATGCAGTCCGCCCGCCCTCTGGTGGTCATTGCCGAGGACGTGGAGGGTGAGGCCCTGGCCACCCTGGTGGTCAACAAGATCCGGGGCACCTTCAAGAGCGTCGCCATCAAGGCCCCCGGCTTCGGTGAGCGCCGCAAGGCCATGCTGCAGGACATGGCCATCCTCACCGGCGGCCAGGTCGTCACCGAGGAGGTCGGCCTCAAGCTCGAGAACACCACCCTGGACCTGCTGGGCCGGGCCCGCAAGGTGGTCATGACCAAGGACGAGACCACCATCGTCGAAGGCGCCGGGTCCGAGACCGACATCAAAGGCCGGATCAACCAGATCAAGACCGAGATCGAGAACACCGACTCGGACTACGACCGGGAGAAGCTCCAAGAGCGCCTGGCCAAGCTGTCGGGTGGTGTCGCGGTCATCAAGGTGGGCGCGGCCACCGAGGTGGAGCTCAAGGAGAAGAAGCACCGCATCGAGGACGCGGTGTCGACCACCAAGGCTGCGGTCGAGGAAGGCGTGGTCCCCGGAGGCGGGGTAGCCCTCCTTCGGGCCCAGAGCGCCGTTGCCGATCGGGCCGAGAAGCTCGAGGGTGACGAGGCAACCGGTGCCCGCATCGTGCACCGGGCATTGGAGGAGCCGCTCAAGCAGATCGCGATCAACGCCGGCATGGAAGGTGGCGTCATCGTCGAGCGGGTTCGCAACCTCAAGACCGCGGCCGAGGGCCTCAACGCCGAAACCGGCGAGTACGAGGACCTGTTCAAGGCCGGCGTCATCGACGCCGCCAAGGTAACCCGGTCTGCGCTGCAGAACGCGGCGTCTATCGCGGCGCTGTTCCTCACCACCGAGGCCGTCATCGTCGACAAGCCGGAAAAGGACGCCCCCGCCATGCCCGGCGGCGGCATGGAGGACTTCTAGTCCAGCCTGGGTACACCCCACTGTGCGCCGGCGGCACCCCTCCGGGGGTGCCGCCGGCACGTTCGGGGGCCGGCCGATCGCATGTCGGCCGTGTCGCAAACTGGACACACTTCGCCGGCGGTGGGCAGCGGGACCACAAGCGTGGACGCTTTCGTGCGGGTTTTGGTATCGGAACGGACAAGCTTCTCCGCCGGCCGGACTGCCCGCGAAGTGTGTCCCTTTCGGTGCGGGCGTCGTTTCGCCGGACCGCGCCAGAGGTCGCGGGCCATACACTCGGCAGCGATGAACGAGCCGCTGTCACCATCGGTGGGGTGGGGAGTGCTCCACCTGTTCTGCAAACTCCGTCCGGGCAGCGACGGCGAGGCCATCGTGGCGGCGGTCAAGGCTGCGGAGGGCGACGGCCATCAGGTGATCACCTTCTCGGTCCTGGGCCACAAGGCTGATCTCGGCGTCATGGCCATCGGGCCGGACTGGGTGCGGCTGCGCCGGCTCCAGGCGTCCCTCCAGGGGGCCGGCCTCGTGATCGTCTGGTCGTATGTCTCGCTCACCGAGTTGTCGGAGTACTCGAAGGGGATGCCCGAGGAACACCTGCAGGCCCGCCTGTACCCGAAGCTGCCGCCCGACGGCAAGCGAGCCATCTGCTTCTACCCCATGTCGAAGCGCCGCGGTGAGACCGACAACTGGTACGCCCTTGACTTCGAGGAACGCAAGCGGCTGATGATGGACCACGGCAAGTCCGGGCGCCGCTTCGCCGGCCGCATCGTCCAGCTGATCACCGGCTCGACCGGCCTCGACGACTTCGAGTGGGGGGTGACGCTCTTTGGCGTCCATCCCGACGACCTCAAGGACACCGTCTACACCATGCGCTTCGACGAGGCCTCCACCCGGTTCGCCGAGTTCGGGCCGTTCTACGCCGGCATCGTGGGCCCCGTCGAGGAGGTCGTGGCCCAGGCCGGGCTGGCCTGACCGCTCGGACGGTCGTAGGGGCGGGATCATCGACGTCGGCGTGGATGATCCACTGCCCCCGATCCCCTAACCGCGGATCGTAGGGGCCGAACCGTTACGCTTGGCCGGCTCGCCCGTCATGGGGATGAGGACGCACGAGGAGCCGACACCTGATGGCCCACATGGCGAAGGCAGGCAGGCCCAGCCCGCGTTCGTTCGTCCTACGGTGGGGGCCGATACCGGTGGCGTTTGTGGTCATCGTGGCGATCGAGGCCCGGGTGTACGCCTTCATCAAGTCGAAGGGCGTCTCGGTCACTGGCGACGAACCGCACTACCTGATCGCGGCGAAGGCGTTCACGCGCCTGAGCGTCCACCCGCTCCAGGCCTACAAGACGGACTTGCAGACGCACCGCTTTTATCAGTGGCCACCGGGAACCCAACCCACCAACATCGTCCTGCAGTTGTTCGCCGGCCCGCACGGTCCGGTCAGCACCCACTCGCTCGGCCTGTCGGCACTGCTGGCGCCGTTCATCTTCGGGGGCGAGCGGCTCGCTCGCCTCGGTCTGATGGCGATCGAGACCGCCGGGTTCATGTACTTCTACCTCCGGGCTGCCAACCTGGCCGGATTGAGCCGTCAGGCGAAAGTGGTCTTCGCCCTTGTCATCGCCAGCCCGGCGATCTGGCTGGCGGGGACCCAGATCTACCCGGATCTGCTGACCGGCATCCTGATGGCGTGCGCCCTGGTGGACGTGGTCGCCGCTGAGTGTCGGCGCCACCTCGACGCGCTGGGCACCGCAGTCACCGCGGTGTCGTTGGCGTTGCTTCCCTGGCTGCACCAGCAGAACCTGGTGCCGGCGGTCCTCATCTTGATCGCGTTCGCCTGGGTCGCCCGCCAAGACCGCTTGTGGCGGAACCTGGTGGTCATCGGGGTCGTGTCGGCGGCGTCCTGGCTTCTCCTGCTGGCCTACAACCTGTACGAGTACGGCCACCCCTTTGGACCACCTCAACCGTTTCCGTCACTCAACGGGGCCGGTTTCACGGAGATCCTGGGCTTGTTGTTCGACCGTCACCAGGGGCTCTTCGTCCAGGTTCCCCTGGCCGCACTGGGCTTGGTCGGCATGTGGTTGGCGCGACGCCGGGCTCCGGTCGCGGTGATCGCGACGCTGGCGTCGTCCGCCTCGCTGATCTATCTGAACGGCACCTTTTACCATGCGCCCTACGGCGGACTTAGCTTCGCGGGGCGCTTCCAGTGGGCTTCCTTGGTCCCGATTCTGGTGTGGTGTCCATTTCTGATCGTCTCTTTCGGCCGTTCCCGGGCGCGGCTGTGGGGCCTGGGCGCCGTCGCCGCGGTGCTGTGGCTGCTCGAGTCCGTGCCGATAGCCCGCGGCGATCACCTCTAGTACAACCAGCTGACCGTCAGCGCCCCGTGGGACCCATCGACGTACCCGGGTTGGTGGGGAGGTATTGACCGGCTCCTGCCGGAGTTCGTTCCGGGCAGCCGGCTTCTGGGCTGGCCGTGGTTCGGCCTGCCGATCGTGTTGGTGCTGCTGGGCCTGATCGTCGCCGGGGCCGCGACGGTCTCCGGGCTCCGTCGGGGCGGGATCGTCCGCCTGGGCGCGGTATCGGGCCTGGCGGCGGTCGGCACGGGAGTCCTGGCCGTGGTGGCGCCGCTCCCGCTGCCCACCGGGCCCTTGTCGTATGGCGACCGAAGTGTCGGCGGACCGCTCCTGGCGGGCGTGACGGCCGCGGCCGGTCCGGCGGTGCCGTTGCAAGGCATCGGAGCTGGCACATTTCGGATCACGGTGGATTACGCCCTGCAGGGCGACGCCGGATCGGCGCAGCTCCGGTCGTTTTGCACACGCGGCCCGGCCAGCCGCTCGACGCAACCGAGCGCGTCGACCAGTTCAGCCATCGCCCCGGGCAATCAACGCACCGTCATGACCCTGCGTTGCCCGGCAGGGACAATCTGGTTCGAGATGACCGTGCAACCTGCGACCAGTCTTGCCGTCAGCAAGCTCCTTCTCGCCAAGACCGCCAGCGGATAGCGGCCTAGTCGTGGCGGCCGGTCACGGCGAGGCGAACACCGAGTCCGATCATGACCAGGCCGCCGGTCCCCCGCAGGGCTGCGAGCGAGCGTGGCGATCGCGAATGGCCTGGAGGCCGAGGAACACCAGGTAGGCGGCACCGGCCAGGCGCAGGATGGTGAACACGGAGATCGACCGCTCGACCACTGCGCCGAGCCCGAACGCCACCGCGGCGACCTGCACGGACAGACCCGCCTCATTGCCGACGACCGTCGTCAGCGCCACCCGCCGGCCAAAGGCCACGCCCCGACTGACCACGAACAGGACGCTCGGTCCGGGCACCCACGATGATCGCGAAGGCGACCGCCGCGAACTCACCCAGTCGTCCGAGGTCAGGCACGGGCGGACTTTACCGGGGCGCTCGGCACCGACCAGCACGTGAATCGGCGCCAGCGGCCAGAATGGAGGGGTGCCGACCGAGCAGCTGTTCCTTCGTGACGCCTATCTCCGCCGCTTCGAGGCGGCGGTGACCGGTGTCGATTTCGAGGGTCGCCGGGTGACGCTGGTTGCGACCGCCTTCTACCCGACCGGCGGAGGGCAGCCCCACGACACCGGGACCCTCGCCGACCTCTCGGTGACCGACGTTCGAAAAGAGGGGGACGAGGTGTGGCACACGCTCGGTGGTGACGGCGGGCTGCCCGCGGTGGGCACTCCGGTGCACGGCGAGATCGACTGGGATCGGCGCTATCAACTGATGCGCACCCACACGGCCCTGCACGTGTTGTGCGGGGTGATTTGGAATGCCTGGGGCACGCCAGTGACGGGCGGCAACATGGAGCCGTTGTCCGCCCGCATGGACTTCGAGTTCGACCCGCTACCGGAAGGGTTCGGCGCCCAGGTTGAGAAGCTCGTCAACGCTGAGTTGGCCGCCGCTCGGCCCATCGAGGTCACCTTTATTCCCCGGGCCGCGGCCGTCCTCGACGCCGATCTGATCCGCACCAAGGTGAGCCTGGTGCCCGAGTCCGTGCCCGAGATCCGGGTCGTCGACATTGTGGGGTTGGACAGGCAGGCCGACGGGGGGACCCACGTCCGGCGCACGGACGAGGTGGGACAGATCGTGGTGCGGAAGACCGAGTCCAAAGGCAAGGGCAACAAGCGCATCCGCCTCGAGGTGGTGGACGCCTGATGGCGACCGCACCAGGTCTGGCCCTCCTCCGGGCGTCGTTGGCCAAGCGGGAGCGGGTGGTGGTGGCCTTCAGCGGCGGCGTCGACTCCGGCCTATTGGCATGGACGGCGCACGATGTGCTCGGCCCGGACCGAACGGTCGCGGTCA
>DASXZS010000025.1:0-5955 GCA_036501785.1 Acidimicrobiales bacterium
ACCCGGCCGGCGAGCCGGGTCACCCGGGAGACGAGGTGTCGTGATGGACGCCGCCACCGTTGGAGGGCAACACTTCAGAGGAGAGGACATCGTCCTGCTCGTCGTGGTGGTGGTGCTCATCGGGGCGACCGGCGTGCTGGCGCTCTCGGAGACCGCGATCACCCGTACTTCCAAAGCCAAGGCCCAGGCGTTGTTCGAGGAGAAGCGGCGGGGTGCCGGCACCCTGCTACGCCTGGTCGAGCACATCGATACCGTGCTGCCGGTCGTGCTGTTCGCCCTCGAGGTGTGCACCCTGGTGGCCGCCACTCTGGTCGGAGTGGTCGCCGCCCACGCCTTCGGCGGGTGGGGCGTGGTGATCGCCACCGCCTTCGAAGTGGTGGTGATCTTCGTGGTGGCCGAACTGGCCCCGAAGACCTGGGCGGTCCAGCACACCGAACGAGCCGCCCTCGCCACCGCCCCCGTCATCCGCTTCCTCTTGGCGTTCGCGCCCCTCGGGTGGATCACCCGGGCCCTCATCGCCATCTCCAACACCCTCCTGCCCGGCAAGGGCATCAAGTCCGGTCCCTACACGTCGGACGAGATGCTGCGGGCCATCGCCGACGAGGCGGCCGAGGAGGATGTCATCGAGCACGAGGAACGCACCCTCATTCACTCCATCATCGACTTCGGCGACACGGTCGTGCGCGACGTCATGGTGCCCCGCCCGGATATGGTGGCCGTCGAGTCGCACGCTCGCATCACTGACGTGGTCGACATCATCATCCCCGCCGGCTTCAGCCGGATACCCGTGTACGGGCAGGGCATCGATGACATCGTGGGCATCGTCTACGCCAAGGATCTGATGCGAGCCGAGCGCGACGGGCAGCTGGAAGCGCCGGTGTCAACGATCATGCGGGAGGCTCATTTCACCCCTGAAAGCAAGCGGGTGTCCGAGCTCATGCGAGAGATGCAAGCCGGCAAGTTCCACATGGCGATCGTCGTCGACGAGTTCGGCGGGACGGCCGGCCTGGTCACCCTGGAGGACCTGATCGAGGAGCTCGTCGGCGAGATCACGGACGAGTACGACGTGGAGGAGGTGCCGCCTCAGAAACTCGACGACGGCACGGTGGTGGTCAACGCCCGCATGCCGATGGACGAGGTCAACGAGTTCCTGCAGACGTCCGAGCTGCCCGAGGGCGATGAGTGGGACACCGTCGGGGGGCTGCTCTACAGCCTCCTCGGTCACGTCCCCGTCGAGGGCGAGGAGGCCCTGGTCGACGGGCACCGGCTGGTCGCGGAACGGGTGCAGGGTCGCCGCATCGGCCGGGTCCGCATTGTGCCGGTCGGCGGCGACCCGGCGGGCGCCGACGCGGGAGAAGCGGCGCCCGAGCCCGGCCCGTGAAGTCCGGCTTCGCCACCCTGGTGGGCCGGCCCAACGTCGGTAAGTCCACCCTGCTCAACACCATCCTGGGCCAGAAGGTGTCGATCACCTCGCCGGTGGCGCAGACCACCCGCAACCAGGTGCGCGGCGTCCTCACCCGGCCGGACGTGCAGGTGGTCTTCGTCGACACCCCGGGGATCCACAAGGCCCGCACCCTGCTCGGCGAACGCCTCAACGACACCGCCTCCGACGCCCTCGCCGGCGTCGACGTGACCGTCCTGGTCGTCGACGCCACGGCTCCGGTGGGAAAGGGCGACCGGTTCGTCGCCGGCCTGCTCCCAGCTGATTCGATCTGCGTGGTCAACAAGGTTGACGCGGCGCCGCGGCGGCAGGTGCTGCAGCAACTGGAACGGGCGGCCGAGGGGCTGGGGTGCGAAGAGTTCTTTCCTGTGTCCGCGCGCACCGGCGAGGGAGTCGACGCCCTGGTTGCCGCCATCGTGACCCGCATGCCCGAAGGACCATTGCTCTACCCGGCAGACATGGTGACCGACGTGCAGGAAGCGTTCTGGGTGGCGGAGTTGGTTCGGGAGCAGCTGCTAGCTGTGACCCACGACGAGGTGCCCCATTCGATCGCTTGCCGCGTTACCGAGTGGGAGTGGCCCCGCATCCGCTGCGAGATCCTCGTCGAGCGCGATTCGCAGAAGGGAATCGTGATCGGCCATGGCGGGGCGGTGCTGCGGGAGGTCGGCACCCTGGCCCGAGCGCAGTTGCCGGCCGGCGCCTATCTGGAGTTGTTCGTCAAGGTCGACCGCGAGTGGCAGCACCGGCCCAAGGCCCTGGAGCGCCTCGGCTACTGAAGCCGGGGGCGGCCCCGGCGCTGGGTAACCCCCCCCGGACCTGGTGCCGCCGCCCAGCCCCGGGGACCTGGTGCCGCCGACCCCCGGGGGACCTGGTGCGATTTGCATCTCTGGTGCGGTTATGTCCGTCTCACGTGCATAAGTGCACCACAGATACAAATCGCACCAGCCCTTCAGGCCCGCCCGCCGGCCCTACCCGCCCGCCCGCCGGCCCTACCCGCCCGCCGGCGCCGGCGCCCCGCCGGCCCGCAGGGGCGCCAGGAAGGCCTCCACCTCCGAGCGGAACCGGGTGCGCCGCATGGGCGGCAGGGCCCGCACCAAGTCCCAGCGGTAGCGGGCCTTGCCGAGGCGGGAGTCGAGCACCGCCACCACCCCGCGGTCGGACCGGGAACGAATGAGCCGACCGGTGCCCTGGGCCAGCATGGTCGCGGCCCGGGGCACGTCGATGAGGCCGAAGGCGTCCCGGCCCAGGTGGGCCCGGCGGGCCTGGAGGAGCGGATCGTCGGGACGCGGGAACGGCAGGCGATCGATGGCGACTACCGACAGTGCCGACCCGGGGACATCGACGCCCTGCCAGAAGCCCATGGTGGCGAACAGGCAGGAGTGCTCATCGGTCGCGAAGCGGGCCACCAGCGCCGGCTTGGGCAGATCCGACTGGGTGAGCAGCGGCCATTTGCAGCGCGGTCGCAAGGCGTCGGCCGCGGCCGTCATGGCCCGCCAGCTGGTAAAGAGGGCCAACGTCCGCCCCTCGGCCGCCTCGATGAGGGCGGCCAGCTCGTCGTGCAAGGCCGCCTCGTAGCCGGCGTCACGAGGGTCGGGGAGGTGTACCGGGCAGTACAGGAGGGCCTGCTCGTCGTAGGCGAAGGGGCTGCCCACGTCGAGGACATCGAAGGAGCCCGGAGGCAGGCCGAGCCGTTCGGCCAGGCGAGGTGGGATGGTGGCGCTGGTCAGCACCGCGGTGGGCGAGTCCTCGCGGCCCCACAGCCGCTCCCGGAAGGCCTCGCCCACGTCGAGCGGCGCCACCCGCAGCAACGGCGTGTGGTCCGGTCCCTCCACCCAGGCCACCTGGCGGTCGGACAGTCCGAGCACCTGGTCCAGGTCCCGCAGGAGGTGGGTGGCAGCCTGCTGGGCCCGGAGGTGACGGGCCCGCCCGTCCCCGCCCGCCTCGTCGCCGACGCCGCGCCCGCCGCGCCCGCCGGCCGCGCCGCCCGCGCCCGCTTCGCCGGCTGCCGCTCGGCTGGCTCGGCGGACGTCCGCCTGGAGTCGTTGTACCCGCTCGCGTGCGACCGTCAGGCGCTCCTGGGTGGCGTCATCGAGCGGTCGGGGCAGCACGGCCCCCCGAAACGGCCGCAGCGCGTCGCCGAGCAGCAGGCCGGCATCGTCGACGGCCAGCGCGGTGGCGGGGTCATCGAGGAGGGGGCGGGTGGTCCGGGCCAGGGCCTGGAACCGGCCGGCGCCGATCTCGAAGCCGAAGGCGGCCGAGGCGATGTCCTCCAGTTCGTGGGCCTCGTCGAACACGACGACATCGTGCGGCGGCAGCAGCTCCCCGTCGATGGCTAGGGCGGTGGCGTAGAGGTGGGTGTTGACGATCACCACGTCGGCATCCGCCGCCCGGTCCCGGGCCGCCTCCGCGAAACACACCGAACCGGACGGGCAACGCCCGGCGCCCGGGCAGTCGCGGGCGCCCACGCTCACCTGCGCCCACGCCGCCGGGCTGGGCTCCCACTCCAGCTCCGCCCGGTCGCCGGTCGCCGCCGACTCGGCCCACGCCACCAGAGTGCGAATCTCCCGGCCCAGCCGCCCGAGGTCGGCCGGCGGTCCGGCGTCGGCCGCGGCCGCGCCGGTGGCGGTGTCGGCATCGAGGGCCAGCTGCTGGTCGCCACCGCCGACCTCGGCGACGCGCTGGCGGCAGATGTAGTTGGAACGACCTTTCAAGACCGCGAACTCGAACGGTACGCCGAGCGCCGCCGCCAGGTGTGGGAGGTCCCGGGAGGCCAGCTGGTCCTGGAGGGCTTTCGTGGCCGTGGAGACCACCGCCCGGGTGCCCAGCGCCAAGGCCGGTACCAGGTACGCCAGGCTCTTCCCCGTGCCCGTGCCGGCTTGCACGACGACATGGTGCCGTTCCCGGATGGCGCGGCCGATGGCGTCCGCCATCGCCGCTTGCGCCGGCCGCTCCTCGTGCTGGGCCAGGCCGGCCGTGGCTCGCGCCAGCGCCTGGAGGATGTCCGCGTCGGGCACGGCTGCAGGCTAGGGCGCCGCCCGCCCGGGCCGGCCCACGCTCTGGGCCGCGGTCTGGCAGGGGGTAGCTTGCATCCGTGGAATTGGACGGCCTCGATCCCAATCGCATGCCCCGCCACGTGGCATGCGTCATGGACGGCAACGGCCGGTGGGCGACCAAACAGGGCCTGCCCCGTACCGAAGGTCACCGCGCTGGCGAAGAGGCCCTCTTCGACGCCGCGTGCGGCGCGCTCGACCTGGGGATCGAGTACTTCACCGTGTACGCCTTCTCCACGGAAAACTGGCGACGGCCGCACGAGGAGGTGCGCTTCCTCCTCAACGTCATCGCCGATCAGCTCCTCACCCGCCGCCGGGACGACCTGCATCGCCTCGGGGTGCGCATCCGGTTTATCGGCCGCAGAGACTGGCGGGTGCCGCGGTGGGTCAGCAGGCGCATGGACGACGCCATCGCTCTGACCGAGCACAACCGGGCCATGACCCTCACCATCGCGTTCAACTACGGCGGACGGGCCGAGATCGTCGACGCGGTCAGGGCCGTGGTGGCCTCCGGGGTGGCGCCCGGCAAGATCGACGAACGGACCATCCATCGGTACCTCTACGCCCCCGACGTACCCGACCCGGACCTGGTCATCCGGACCTCCGGGGAGTTCCGGGTGTCCAACTTCCTCTTGTGGGAGCTGGCCTACAGCGAGTTGGTGTTCACCGACATCCTGTGGCCGGACTTCCGCCGGGAGCACCTCGTCGAGGCGGGGCGCGAGTTCCAGGCCCGGGACCGCCGCTACGGCACGACCGGGCGCCACGAGGACGGGATCCCGAGCTAGCCCGCCATGACGCTCTACCGGGACGAGGGAGTGGTGCTGCGCACCCACAAGCTGGGCGAGGCCGACCGCATCGTGGTCCTGATGACGGCGGGCCGGGGCAAAGTCCGGGCGGTGGCCAAGGGCGTGCGCAAGACCAAGAGCCGCTTCGGCGGTCGCCTGGAACCACCCAACCGGTCCCATCTGATCCTGTACGAGGGCCGCGAGCTCGACACCATCACCCAGGCCGAGACCATCGAGCACTACCCCGAGTTGCGCGAAGACCTGGACCGCTTGACCGACGCCATGGCCCTGGTGGAGGCGGTCGACCAGGTGGCCCAGGAGGGCGAGCCCAATCCGGCCCTGTACCGGATGCTGACGGGTGCGCTGCGGACGCTGGCTGGGGCCGACGAGCGGCCGCCGCTGCTGGTGGCCGCGTTCTACTGGAAGCTGCTGGCGCTGGAGGGCGTGGCGCCGATGCTCGACGCCTGTGTCCGCTGCGGCGAAGGTCCCGACCACGCCGACCACCCTCACGGCGGGCCCGAACTCGTGAGCTTCGACCCGGTGGAGGGTGGCGCCCTGTGCCGGGATCACCGGCGCGGCCCGGCCCTGGAGCCCGGCGCCCTGGACCTGATCGGTCGCATTCTGGGCGGCGACCTGGCCGCGGTGTTGCAGGAGCCCGCCGGCCGGACCACCCTGGCGG
>DASXZS010000026.1:0-3835 GCA_036501785.1 Acidimicrobiales bacterium
TGGTCGTCGCCCCGTCGCCGGGCGCGATGGCCGCGTCCAGAAGCTCGCGGACGACCGCCAGGGCGTCGTATTTTCTCTCGTACGGACCCCAGTACATCGAGGTCTGCGCCCCCCGCCGGTAGCCCACCGCGTCGGTAAGGACCCGCTGGTGCCGCGACGACACGATCGGCATGACCAGCTCGCCGGCCTCCGACTTGGACAGCACTCGGCCGGTGATCGCCCCCTGGGCCAGGCGGGCGGCCTCCAGCACCAGCGGGACGACGGCGCGCCGCATCACCAGCAGCCCGTGGCTGGCGGCGGCCAGCGCCTGCAGCCGATCGGCCGACCACTTGCGGAAGCCGTCCGGGTCGTAGGTCACCACCGGCCAGTCCGGGCCCAGGAGCGCCATGGGGTCGTGGCGCAGGATCGCCCAGGTCATCGGCGTGCACAGGGCGCTGCCGTCCGGGGGTCCGTCCGCCAGATCCTCCCAGCCCAGGTACGCCACCTCGGGGTCGCGCCGGGCCCGGTGGAGCCGCCGGCCGGCCCGGGTCAGACGGTCCCGCTGCCGGGCATCGAGGCGGGGCTCGGCCACCACCACCAGGTCCACGTTGCTCTGCCGGTCGCTGAAGTCGCCCAGGGCCAGCGACCCCACGGCATAGACCGCCGCCACCTGACCCGGCGCCGCCCGCCCAGCCGCGGCCAGATAGCCGTCGATCGCGCCGGTGACCGACCGTGGGATCATGGTCCCAGTATTGGGCAAAGACCGCCCGCCGCGCCCCTCCCACCGGACATGGCGCTCGGCCCGGCGCCGGCGCCATGGTGTCCGGCCCATGGTCTCCGGCCCATGATGTCGGGCCCACCGTGACAGGCTGAACCCATGGCGCCGCCCCGCTATGCCGTCATCGGCGCCGGCATCATCGGCCTGGCCACCGCCCGGGAGTTGCAACGCCGGCACCCCGACGCCGCCGTGACCGTCGTCGACAAAGAGGACGCCGTCGGCGCCCACCAGACCTCCCATAACAGTGGGGTGGTGCACGCCGGCCTGTACTACCCACCCGGCTCCCTCAAGGCCCAGCTGTGCACCCGGGGCCGCCACCTGCTCCGCGACTTCTGCACCGAGCACGGTCTCGCCAACGAGGAGTGCGGCAAGGTCGTGGTGGCCCGCACCCACGACGAGGTCGCGACCCTCCGGGAGATCGAACAGCGAGCCACCGCCAACCGGGTGCCGGACCTCGCCTGGTTGTCCGCCCCCCAACTCCACGACATCGAGCCGCACGCCGCCGGCGTGGCCGCCCTCCACTCGCCCCACACGGCCATCGTCGACTTCGCCGCCGTGGCCCGGGCCTTGGCCACCGGCCTGGACGTGCGCCTGGGCTTCGAGGTCACCGCTGTCCGGCAAGTGGGGCCGGAAGTGGTGGTAACTGGCCCCGGCCAGACCGACTTGGCCGCCGACCGCCTGGTGGTATGCGCCGGCCTGCAGGCCGACCGGGTGGCCCTCCTGGCCGGCGACACCGCCGGGCCGGCCATCGTGGCCTTTCGCGGCGAGTACTGGCGGCTGATCCCCGCCCGCACTTACCTGGTGCGCGGCCTCATCTACCCGGTACCGGACCCGGCCTACCCCTTTCTCGGGGTGCATTTCACCCGGCGGGTGGGCGGCGCCGTGGACCTCGGGCCGAATGCGGTCCTGGCTACGGCCCGCGAGGGCTACCGCCGGCGCCAGGTCATTCCGACCGACCTGGCCGCCACTCTGGCCTGGCCGGGCTTCCGCAAGATGGCCCGCCGGCACTGGCGGGCCGGCCTGCGGGAGCTGCGGGGCTCGCTGTCCAAGGCCGCCTTCGTGGCCGAGGCCCGCCGGCTGGTCCCTGACGTGACCGCCAACGACGTGGTGCCGGCGCCGGCGGGGGTGCGGGCCCAGGCGGTCGACGCCGACGGCACCCTGGTCGACGACTTCCGCGTCGGCTGGGCCGGGACCCGGGGCCAGGTCATGACGGTGCGCAACGCCCCTTCCCCCGGCGCCACGTCCGCGCTGGCTATCGCCGAGTACCTCGCCGACCAGCTGGACGAAGCTGGGGCCGGAAGATACCCACCGTTTCGCGGCTGACCGCGACCGGGCCCTCAAGCGGCGGCGTGCCCCGAAGCCAACCGCCAGCCGGCCGTCGCCCCGGTCGAGCCGTCCGGCCTGATCACCCACCCCTCGTAGCCGGCTGCGGCGTCGATCGCCCGCAGGGCCTCGTCACCGCCGACGGCCAGCGCGGTGGCCAGGGCGTCGGCGAGGGCCAGGTCGGGGCCGACCACCGTGGCCGATACCGTCCGGTCGGCCGGCTGTCCGGTCGCCGGGTCGATCAGGTGGGCGCCCCGCTCATAACTCCCGGAGGTGCACACCGCTCCGGCGCCCTCGACTTCGACCACGCCGGCCAGCCCCCGGCGGTCCCAGGGTCCGGTGATGCCGATCCGCCAGGGGTGGCCGGGATCGCCGAAGGTGCCGACGTCGCCGCCGGCGCTCACCATGGCCGAGCGGGCCCCGGCGGCGGCGATTCGCTCCAGGGCCCGAGCCGCAGCCCATCCCTTGACCAGACCGGTCGGGTCCACCCCGCCGGGCAGCGCCCACGGATCGAACCACCCGCCCGACAGGTCCCGGGCCGCCGCCGCCAGCCGCAGCACCTCCGCCACCTCGCCGGGGCACTCCTCCAGGCCGATCTCGCCCCGCCGGAGTCGACTGAGGGGGCTGAGCGGCTTCCAGGTGCTGAAGACCGCGTCGGCCTGGTGGAGCACGGCGCGGGCCTCAGCCACCGCCAGCCATATTTTTTCCGAATCGGCGTCCGGGGCGTCGATCGAGAGCGAGACCACCGTGCCCATCACGGCTTCGGGCACCTTGATCATTTCCGGTCCAGCTTGTCGAGGGCGGATTGCACGGACTGGGCGTAAGCCTGGCTGGTGAAGGTAGCCCCCGAGACGCCGTCGATGTTGGCGTTTTGGGCGCTCAGGACCTCCTGCTGGAGCTGAGGGATGGCTTCGTCGTCGATGCGGACGGAGCGGCTGTCGGTCTCGTTGAGCGACGCCATTTGGAGGTTGGTGATGCGGCCGCCTGTCTCGGTGACCGTGACCGAAAGCTCGCCGTAGGGGTACTGGGAGACGGCGCCGGTGGCCACCCGGGTCGCGGCGACCGCGGTGGGCTGAGTCGGTGCCGTCGGACCGGCCGCAGGCGGGGCGGTGGTCGCCGGTGTTGCGGGGGTCGTGGTAGCGGGCGGGTGGATAACCAGCGAGCTGTGGGGGCGGCCGCTGTGGAAAGCCAGCACCCCGGCGAGGCTGGCGGCGGTGGCGGAGAGCACGATGGGGGCTCGTTTCATTAGAAGGCGAACTCCTCCACGTGGATGCGGTCTTCGGGCACGGCCAGCCAGCGGGCCACCGCCACCACTCGTTCGTTGAACCCCTCCGGCCCGCAAACGTAGAGGTCCCGGTGGCGAATGTCGGGTACCAGGCGTTTGAGGGTCCTGGCGTCCAGGTCGACTTGGTGGCGGGGGCCGATCAGCTCGTGCAGGACCCCTTTGGGGCGGGCCCGCACCATAGTGGCCACCTCGTCGCGCAGGACCAGGTCGCCGGGTCGCGAGGCCCGCAGGATGACGGCGACGTCGACCTGATCGGGAAGGTCCTCCAGCAGGGCCCGGATGGGGGTGATCCCCACCCCGGCGGCCACCAGCACGACCCGGCCGTGCCGGCGGGCGTGGTCGGTGAACACCCCATATGGCCCCTCGATGGCCACCCGGGTGCCCTTGGGGATGCGGGCCAGAGCGTGCGACTGGTCGCCGAGCCCTTTGACCGTCACCCGCAGGTACGGCGGCCGGGGCAGGGCCGACAG
>DASXZS010000027.1:0-20842 GCA_036501785.1 Acidimicrobiales bacterium
GTTGCTCGATCCGTCGCTGCAGGGACGGCCCATCGCAGTCGGCGGCGGAGTAGTGCTCGCCGCCTCGTACGAAGCCCGGAAGTACGGCGTCGGGGCGGGCATGTCGGGATGGCGGGCGCGACAGTTGTGCCCCGACCTGCACTTCGTCGGTGGCCATTTTCAGGACTACCAGCGCCTCGCTGATCAGGTCATGGCGGTGCTGGGCGACTTCACCCCGCTGGTCGAGCGGATCTCGATCGACGAAGCTTTCCTGGATGTTGCGGGCGCCACCCGGCTCTTCGGCTCGCCCCGCGACATCGCCCTCGCCATCCGGCGCCGGGTGCGCGGCGAAATCGGTTTGCCCGTGTCGGTCGGCGCGGCCCGGACCAAGCATCTGGCCAAAGTCGCCTCGCAGGTAGCCAAGCCCGACGGCTTGATCGTGGTCGATCCCGGGCGGGAGCGGGCGTTCCTCGATCCCCTGCCCGTCGCCTTGATGTGGGGTGTCGGTCCCGTGACCCAGGACCGCCTGGCCGCTGCCGGCATCCGCACCATCGGTGATCTGGCCGCTACCGGCAGCCCGCTGCTGGAGCACCTGCTCGGCCAGGCCGTCGGAGCCAAACTGGCGTCGCTGGCGACCAACATCGACCCGCGACACATCGAGACGGGCCGGCGGGCCGCGTCGGTCGGCGCCCAGGCCGCCCTCGGAACCAGGGACGCCACCCTCCACCAGGTTCGCTCGACGCTCGCCTACCTCACCGATCGGGTCGCCGGCCGCCTCCGAGCCGCGGGCACCGCGGGCCGGACAGTCACCGTGCGGGTCCGTTTCACCGGCATGCGATCGGTGACCCGCTCGGTCACGGCGCCCGTTGCCATCTCCACCACCCTGACCCTGACCGAGATGGCGACCGAGGTGGCGCAGATCGCCCTTTCCGACCATCCCGCCGAGCGTCAGATCACCTTGTTGGCTGTCTCGGTGTCCAACCTGGTGGCCGAGCCGGCCCTCCAGCTCGAGTTGCCACTCGGGCTCGCCGACGACCCGGGTCGGCCGGGGTCCGTGTCCTACGCGGCCCGCTGGGGGGCGGACCGGTCGGTGGACGCCATCCGGGCCCGGTTCGGCCGCCAGGCCATCGGGTACGCCACGGTGGCGCTCTCGGAGGAGGGGTGGGTGCCCGAGGCGTTCCGGGAGCTGGCCGAACGGCGCCTCACCGCCACCACCAGCCCGGCCCCGCGCTTGTTGCCTCACAGGAGGGATGATGAAGGACCATGATCGCACCGAGGGGGTTTCTCACCAGTTGCTGGAGGAGGTCGACCACCTGCGCCGGTCCCTTGTCGGCGCCGTCGGCATCGACGTCCACGTGATCGCCCGGCGCCAGTCGATGGCAGCCGATACCGCCGACGCCAGCGCCGGCGAGGAATAGGCGGCCGCTCAGGCTCCGGGCCCGAGGGCGTCGAGGAAGCGGGCGACGATGGGACCGTCGGTGGGCCCGCCGTTACCGGTTCCCTGCAGCACCATGGCGAACGCCACGTCGCCGCGATAGCCCATGAGCCAAGCGTCGGTTGGCTGGGGTTTGCCCGTGCCGTACTCTGCGGTCCCGGTCTTGGCGTGGGTGCCGGGCGGCAGCCCGGTGCCGGCGGCCGTCCCGCTGGCGACCACTTGGGCCATCATCGACTGCAAGCCGGAGGTCACGTTCGGGGGCAGGGGGCGGGCGGGCTCGGTGTCGGCCGGGGCGCCGGCCACCAGCCGCGGGGACCGCACCGTTCCGGTGTCGACTGCGGCCGCCACCATGGCCATGTCGAGCGGGGACACGACCACCTGGGCCTGACCGATCGCCGTCTGGGCCAAACCGGCGTTGTCGCGCGGCGTGGGCACATTCCCGCCAAACGCAGCCAACCCCATGGTCGGGGTGGTTCCGATCCCGTAGAGGGCGGCCGCCGCGGGGAGGGCCGCGAGCGACAGGTTCGCCGTCGCCAGCCCGATGAAGGCGGTGTTGCACGACTCGGCGAAGGCCCCCGCCAAGTCACTGGTCGGGGCGTCGCCCTCGGCGTTGTGGAACAGCTCGCCGTCCACAGCGAGGGTGTGCGGGCAGCTTGCCGGCGACGCCGGCGACAGGCCCTTGTCGATCAGGGCCGTGGCCGTGATGACCTTGAAGGTCGAGCCCGGCGGGAACTCCCCCTCCAGCGCCTGATCGAACTGGTAGGCGCCGGGCTGGCTCACCGCCGCCAACACCTGCCCGGTGGACGCCCGCACGGCCACCAGGGCCGAGTACTGCGACACCGGGGCCAGGGCCGCCTCCGCGGCCTGTTGGGTCGCCGGATCGATGCTGGTCTGCACCGCGGTTCCCGGCTTCGGGGGAAAAGACGCCAGCGTGGCGCGGCTCTTGCCGTCTGCCGCGATCACCGACACCGCGCCACCCGGCTGCCCGGCCAACTTGGTTTCGTAGGCGGCCTCCAGGCCGGTTTGCCCCACGGTGCTGCTGCCGTCGTACGACTTGCCGAGACGCTGGAGCTCCTCGGCCGTGATGGGACCGACCGTGCCGACCACGTGCTCGGCCAGGCCCGGCGTGACCGCGGTGCGAGCCGAGGTGGGCTCGAAGACGGTCCCGGCCACCTGGTACACGGCGCTGGTCTTGCCGCCGAGTTGCTGGTACTTGCTCTCGGCCATCTGGAACACCGGCACGAAGTAGGTCGGACGGGCGGCCGCAGCCGCCAACGCCGCCTGCACCTGGGCGCTAGTGGCCCCGGCCGCTTCGAGGGTGGCGGTGAGGGTCGCGGCGTTCTTGATCCGGCTGCCTTCGACGCCGACCACCACGATGGCGCCCTGGATGGTCAGCGGGACACCGCCGGCGCCCAGGATGGGGGCCCGGTTGGCCCAGGTGTGCGAGAGCTCCAGCCGGTCACCGGGCTGGAGGGCGGTATCGATGACTGCCGGCGTCCAGTCGACCAACCAGTGGCCCGATCGATTTGTCAGTGGCGCGGTCGTGGCGATGTGCAACGGCCCGAGGCCAGGGACGGTGTAGCTGGAGGTGATGGTCGCCGTGGCGGTCGAACCTTTGCGGGTCACCGCGCCGAGGGTGTGCGTCGCCGATGACGCCTGGAGGCCGGCGGTGATGGCGGGAACCGCGGTCGCGAAATCTGCGGACGGGCGGTACACGAGACGGCTCATGGCGGTCCAGTCGCTCTGGTCCCACGCGGCCACGAAGTCGCCCGCCACCGTCGTAGGACTGGGGCCCGCCCCGCCGCAGGCCGTGAGCATCGCGGCCGCCAGAGCGACCAACGACGCGGTAGCGCCGGCTCGACGCCTGCCTCCCGCCCGATTCCAACGCCGCACGGGGACACTCTGGCATACCCGACGATGCCCGATGCGGGCGGGACGCCAGCATCGCCGGGTCGGCGAGTCGGTTGGGGCAGGCTGGAGATATGACGTCGATCGACCAACCCGCGACCGGCTCCAGCGCCGGCCCGGAGGCGTCCCCGCCGCGGTACCCCGGCCCTCTACTCCGGGTAGCCGGCGACTACGCCTGGCGGCTGCTGGCGCTCGGGACGGTCGGCTACTTCGGCATCAGGTTGCTGTCACACCTCTCCCTGGCGGTGATCCCGTTTCTCGTGTCCCTGCTGGTGACCGCGTTGCTGCGCCCTGTCCTCACCTTCTTCCGCCGCCGCGGGTTGGCGAGGGGGCCGGCAACCCTCGCCACCATGCTGGCGGCCGTGGTCGTCCTGGGAGGCGTCATCACCCTGGTGGTGATTCGCGCCGCCGAACAAGCCCCGCAACTCGGCAACGAGATCAACAGTTTGACTCCGCAGATCAAGCACTGGCTCATCACCGGACCGCTGCGGCTGAACCCCACCACGGTCAACAACCTGTCGAAGACGTTGACCAACGACATCACCAAGAACAGCTCCGCCATCGCCTCGACGGCCCTGACGACCGGGAAGACCGCCGTAGAGGTGCTGGGCGGGATCGCCTTAGTGACCTTCTCCACCATCTTCCTGCTCTACGACGGCGAGCGAGTGTGGCAGTTCCTGGTCAAAGGGGCCCCGGTCACGGCCCGACCCCGCGTCGATGCCGGTGGTCGGGCGGCCTGGCTGACCCTCAGCCACTACGTGCGCGGCACCCTCGTCGTCGCCGCCTTTCACGGCGTCGTCATCGCCATCACCCTCACCATCCTCGGCGTTCCGCTGGCGTTCCCTTTGGCTGTCCTGGTCGGTGTAGGCAGCTTCGTCCCGCTGGTCGGCGCCTTCGTGACCGGCGTGCTGGCGGTGGGAGTCGCCGGGTTGAGCAAGGGTCTGGTGGCGGCCATCATCGTCGTCGCCGTCCTCCTCCTCGACAACCAAATCGAGGCCCACGCCCTCCAGCCGTTCGTGGTAGGCCGGTACGTCCGCATCCATCCCTTGGCGGTGGTGCTGGCCTTGGCCGCCGGGGCCTTGTTGTTTGGCATCTTCGGAGCCATCGTCGCCGTGCCGGTCGTGGCCTGTGCCAACAGCGCCATCCGGGCCGCCAAGGCCGGCGAGCCGGACGGCACCGGATCCGCCGGCCACCAGTTGGGTCCGCCCCTCGAAGGAGGGTCGATTCCACCTGCGGGTGGATGACGCAGCTCGTCCTGTCCCCGTAGCCTTTTTGGTGTGGCCAGGGACGACGAGTTCCGCAAGGTAGCGGAGGACATCGGGGCGCTGGCGCGCTCGCTCGGCCGCGACTTCCGCGAGGCGGTGGACCAGGCCGTTCGCGGCGGCTACCCGCCGGGTCGAGCGGTGCGCCACGGGCTGCGCGGGCTGCGCGACGAAGCCCGGCGGGGCATGCGTTCCGGCTGGACCGGCCACCAGGGCCACTGGCGCGGCGGCCCCTGGGGCTGCGGTGGTACCTGGAGCCGCGGACCCGGCCCCGTCACTCCAGCGGGCGAACCGGGACCACCCGGCTCGGAGTTCACCGGCTCGCCGCCAGGACCGGGTGGGCCGCCGTGGGCTCGGGGCCGGCCCTGGAGCCCGGCCGGCAGCCCGCCGGCTGGCCTCCCGTGGGGCGGTCCGTCCTGGAACCGGCCCCGCCGCCAGCAACCGCCCCGGCCGCCGATCCGGCACCGCTGGGACGCCACCACCGTCCTCGGGATGCTGGCGGTGCTCTTCGGGGTGGCCTGGCTCATCGGCGCCACCGGCATGCTGCACGTGTCGATCGAGGCGGTGGTCGCCATTGGGCTCATGCTGCTCGGCGCCTCGCTGGTCGTCACCGGGCGTACCGACTGGAGCCTGAGCCGGCGCTCCTGGCCGGTGTGGTTCGGCGTCGGTTTGATCGCCCTGCTCGTCGCTACCTCGACCACCTTCGGCGTCGCCGGCGCCCTCAACAGCATCTCCTTCGGAAGCAAGAACGTCACGGTTGCCGGACCGACGAACGGCGTGATCCATGGAGGCTTCGGCGATCTGACGGTCAACGTCTCGAACGTTCCGAAGGCCGACGAGACCCTCAAGATCGTCAGCGTGGCTGGGCGGACGATCGTCAACACGCCTCCCGCGATCGCCAACTACGACGTGGTCGTAAAGGGCCGCGTCGTCGGGGGCCAGATCTGTATCGAAGGCACCGATGTCGCGGACGGAGTCGCCGCGCAGTTCCACAGTCCGTCGGCGACGCGCAGCCCGACCCTCACCTTGGATGTCCACCAGATGTTCGGCCAGATCCTCATCAACGGCCAGGGGTGCTCCCACCGATGAGCACGGCCGTCGCCACCTACCAGTACCGGACCTCGCGGGTCGCGGTGGGCACCTTCTTCCTGCTGCTGGGCGCGGCGTTCCTGATGGACAGCGCCGGCGTGTTCCGGGTGACGGCCGCCCTGTTCTGGCCGTTGTTCGTCATCTCCCTGGGCGCGGGCCTGCTCCTGCACCGGGCCCGCCGCATGCAGGTGGAGGAGGACCGCAGCGCCCAGCTGGCGGTGGCCGAAGAACGGGTGCGCATCGCTCGTGAGCTGCACGACATCGTCGCCCACGGCGTCAGCCTGATGACCATCCAGATCGCCGCGGCCCGCCGGGTGGGCGCCAGCAAACCGGACACCGCCACCGAATCCCTGGAAGCCGCCGAACAGACCGGCCGCCAGACCCTCAGCGAGCTCGAAGGCATGCTGGCGGTCCTGCGGGGCGCCGACGCCTCGATCGGCGCGGCCGCCGACCGTCCGGGCGGTGCGGATAACGTGGCCGGCCGGACGCCGTTGCCCCGTCTTTCTGATCTGGAAGGCTTGATCGAGACCGTCCGTCAGACCGGCCGCACTCTCACCTACAACACCCTCGGCGAACCCCCGCCGCTACCGGCCAGCGTGGAGATGATCGTGTACCGCCTGGTGCAGGAGGGACTCACCAACGCGGTGCGCTACGCCGGCGACGCCCCCATCGACGTGCAGGTCATCTACTCGCCGACCGCCATCACAGTCTTCGTCGACGACGACGGGCCCGGGGCCGCGGTCGGCGGCGGGCGGGCGGCAACGGGCGGAAGCGGCCACGGGCTGGTCGGCATGCAGGAGCGGCTGGCCGCCATCGGCGGGACCCTCGAAGCCGGCCCTCGCCGGCCCGGGCCGGGCTGGCGGGTGCACGCCAGCATCCCCGTGGTGCTCATCAACGTGGCCTAGGCCGACCCAGGATCGCCACCCCGCCGGCCCGCCAGCGGCGAGACTGGTGGCGTGATCCGCCTCCTGCTGGCCGACGACGAAGCCATGGTCCGCCGCGGCCTGCGCCTGGTGCTCGAGACCGAGGACGACCTCCAGGTCGTCGGTGAGGCAGCCGACGGGCTGGAGGCCATCGAGGAGGCCCGCCGGCTGAAGCCGGACGTGGTGCTCATGGATGTCCGGATGCCCCGCCTGGACGGGGTGGAGGCATGCCGCCGACTGGTCGAGGAGAGCGACGCCAAGGTGGTGGTGCTCACGACCTTCGACCTCGACGAGCATCTCTTCACCGCGGTGCGGGCCGGCGCCAGCGGGTTCCTGCTCAAGGCGTCACCGCCGGAGGAGTTGGTGGCCGCGATCCGGGCCGCCTACGCCGGCAACGCCCTCGTCGAGCCCAAGATGACCAAGCGCCTGCTCGACGAGTTCGCCCGCCGGCCCCAGCAGCCACCGGCCGGCATCATCCCTGACCGGTTCGCCGACCTGACCGAGCGGGAGGTCGACGTGCTGCGGGAGATGGTCCGCGGCGCCAGCAACGCCGAGATCGCCGAGCGTTTGTTCATCTCCGAGACGACCGTCAAGACCCACGTCAACCACATTCTGAGCAAGCTCGGGGTCCGGGACCGGATCCAGGCGGTGGTGCTGGCGTACGACTACGGCCTCGTCGAACCCGGCGGCTCGGTGCGCTAAGGGCGGGAAGGCTTCCGACCGCCGGCGGTCGCTCGGCCACGGACCGTTTCGCGCCAAGCGATCCACGCCGAGGGTCGTGCGTGGCGCGAAACGGTCCTATATACGCCATTTCGCGCCAAGCACCTGTTCGGGTGCAACGGGCTTGGCGCGAACCGGTCGCAGCCGCCCGGTTCCGCCGCCCCTCGCCCGCCAAGCACCCGGCCGGGCCGCCGGCCAACCGCCCGGCTGGCGCCAGAATCCGCCTGTGGGTGGAGAGCCAAATCGCTCCCGGGGACGATGACCGCCGGCCTCCGCCTCCGTAGCCTTGGGAACCAAGGAGGCATCATGCACAACTTCGACGTCGGCCCCGAACAGTACAGCGGTTACGGCGAGCCGGAGCCGGACGCGCCCCGCAAGCACAGCACCTTCAGCCTGATCGCCATGATCGTGGTGGTCGCAGTCGTCGGCGTGGCCGCTCTCGGCCTCATCTTCTGGGCGCTCGGCTTCCTGTTCAGCCTGGCCGGAGTGATCCTGAAGGTGGCGATCCTGGCGGCGGTGGCGGCCTTCGTGTGGCGCCGTTGCAGCCATCGCTGGTCACGCGACCGAGTCTGATCTCGAGCTCCCCCCGCGTCCGGCCGCCGCTCGTCCGTCCCGCCTTCGCCCTCACCGGACGGCGTGACGTTCGAGCAGGCGGCGGGCGATCACCAGCCGCTGGATCTCATTGGTGCCTTCGCCGATCATCAGGAGGGGCGCATCGCGGTAGTACCGCTCCACGGGCAGCTCGGTCGTATAGCCGTAGCCGCCGTGGATGCGCATGGCCTCGGTGGCGTTCTCAAAGGCGGCTTCGGAGGCGTACAGCTTCGCCATGCCGGCCTCCACGTCGGCTCGTTCGCCCCGGTCGAGCTTCTCGGCGGCCGAGCGGGTCAGCAACCGGGCCGCCTCCACGCGCACGCCCATGTCCGCCAATTTGAAAGCGATGGCCTGATGCCGGGCGATCGGCACTCCGAAGGTCTGGCGTTGCTGGGCGTAGGCAAGGGCCGCTTCGAAGGCGGCCCGGGCCACCCCGACGCCGCGGGCCGCGATATTGACCCGACCCAGCTCCAGGGCGCCGAGGATCTGCGACAGGCCCGCGCCTCGCGGCGCGCCGGCGCCACCCAGGACGGACGCCGCCGGCACCCGGTGGTCCCGGTAGATCATCTCCACCGTCTCGACGCCGCGGTACCCGAGCTTGTCGATGTGGCGGGACACCTCGATGCCGCCCCACGCCGGACCTGGTTCCTTCTCGATGATGAAGCAGGTGACCCCCTCGGGTGTGCGGGCGGCCAGGGCCACCACCCGCGAGCGCAGCCCGTTGGTGACCCACATCTTCGTCCCGTTGATGACGTACTCGTTCCCGTCGGGTGTGGCTTGGCAGCGCAGGGCGCGCGTGTCGCTGCCGGCATCCGCCTCCGACAACGACAGCGCCCCGCGCCGCTCCCCCCGCGCCATTTCGGGCAGCAGTCGTTCTCGCTGATCTTGGCTGCCGTGCAGGCGGATCAAGCTGGCCGCGATCATGTGGGTGTTGAGGACTCCGGTGAGTGACATCCACCCGGCGGCCAGCTCCTCCACGATTCGGGCATAGGTGGCGACGTCCAAACCGAGCCCGCCGGAGGACTCGGGGATGAGGGCGCCGAACAGACCGAACGCCGCCAGCTGCTCGACGAGCTGATCGGGGTAGGTGTCGGCGTGCTCGAGCGCCGAGGCCGCGGGAATCACGTCGCGCCGGACAAAGGCCCGCACGGTGTCGACGAGTTCGTCTGCGGTGGTGGCGTCGATTCCGGGCACGGACTTTGAGGCTGGCACGGACGTAGAGGCTGGCATGGAAGTAGAGGCTATTGACATGTGTCCGGCAGGGGCCTTCAATTGCACATACCACGCCGGACCCACAGTGGTTCGACAGGACACCACCAGCGTCGGTCACGACGCAGAGGGAAAGGAGGGCACCGTGGGAACATGGAGCTCGTCCGAGGAGGATGGTCCACCCCGTTAGGTGTGGGCCCGGTTCCTGGCGGATCGGGTCCTACAGGTTGCCGTGGCCAGCGGGCCCTCGACTTGGCCGGCCCTATGGCCGGGTGTCGTTGCGGCGTCACCCGGGACGAGGCGGTCCCACAACAGAGAGTGGTGCTGTGAGCCACGGCGATGGAGGCCGGCACAGGAGAGACCCAGGGGGGTTTTTCCCTGTGCCGGCTCCGCGTCTGGTAGCCAGCTCCATCTGACGGCCAATTCCATCTGACGGATGGTGTCCTCCGAGCCGGCGTGCCAGCATGACGGGGTGCAACCGCTGCCGTCCGGTACCGACAGCACTGCCCTCGAGCGGCGCCGGAGCGGTGAGCTCACCCCGGTTGAGCGAACCGTTCGACGCCGCAACCGGCGGTGGATGTCGCTGGTGCTCGCCCCGTCACTCCTCCTGGGTGGTGCCGCCCTAGTGGCAGCCCTGCTCGCCAACACGGGGGGGTCCTCGGTGCATCCCCGGGACGTGCCGTCTGGGTACCGAAGCGTCAGCGACACCTATTTCGCCTACGCCGTGCCCTCGAGCTGGGTCCAGAACAACGCCTACACCGACGACGTCGGTGACTTGGACACTTCGGGCTCGACCGGGTGGGTCGCCGAGCACGTCGCCGGCCGGACCACCCCTCCGGCGGCCGGCGAGCCGCCGCCGGCATCGTTCGCCACCTTCGGTGAGCCCCGCCCCATCGCTTACCACCTCGGTCCGGCCACTGCCACGCAGGTCAAGGGCGCCGCGGTCGCCTATCGCTACAACCTGACTCGACCAGGCGGTTTCGAGGCTACCGCCATCGACGCCTGGCAGTCCGGGTCCGGGGCCGAACTGTGGCTGTTGGTCCGGGCCGACCCGGCGACTACCGCCGCCGTGCTCACCAGCCTCAACGCCTGAGATCAACCGGAGCCCGCCGTTTACGGGATGGCGTAGGCGAAGATGCCGACCCCGTTGTAATTGATCGAGTCACTCGGCAGGAACGGGCCGTTGATCGTCACGTTGTAGAGGCCGAAGGGCCCGGGGCCGGTGTCGCCTTCGATGGTGACGATGGCGCCGTCTGGCCACACTTGGGCCACCACTCCCATGTGGACCGCGGTGTCGACGTTCTGGGGGCCGGTGCCGTACAGCACCTCGTCGCCGGGAGCGGGGCGGGCCGCGGGCGACAGCACTCGCGTATGGGCCGCGGCCCACGTGTACACGTCGCCCACGAAAGCGAAGGAGGGGATCGCCACTCCGGCCTGGCGCCACACCCAGGTGGCAAACAAGGCGCACCAGGCCTCGCACGGGCCGTAGGGGTTGCAGAAGTAGCCCGGGACCGGGTCGGCTCGCACCTGGCGCGCCGCGACGCTCACGATGGTGTTGGGCCGGCCCGGGTGGGTGAACACCGTCGGAAAGGCGTCCGGCTCCAGCAGCCAGTACCCCTTGGCGTCAGGAGTGGCTGCGATGCCCGAGATCAGCTCGGTACGCGGCGCTTGGAGGTTGTTGCCATAGAAGCGGGCGTCGCCGAGCGCATAGACCGCCCCGTTGGCGTTGGCCAGCCAGTAGCCCCGCCCGTCGCGAGTGACCGCCACGCCGCTCACCCAGTCGCTGATGCCCTTGGCCGCCGGCGACCCCTCGAAGGGGGCGTCGCCGAACGTAAAGATCCCGCCGTCGGCAGCCACCAACCAGTAGCCGTCGCCGCTGGGAGTGGCCGCCATCGCCACGACGGGCGCGGCCAGACGGACGTTCCCGGTCGACCCGTGAAAGCGGGCGTCCCCAAAGGCGAAGATGCCGCCATCGGCAGCCACCAGCCAGTAGCCGTGGCTGCTCGGGGTGGCGGCGATCCCCACGACCGGCTGGTTGAGCCGGATGTTGCCCGTCGACCCGTAGAAGCGGGCGTCGCCAAAGGCGAAGACGCCCCCGTCGATGGCCACCAGCCAGTAGCCCTTGCCGTCCCGGGTGGGCGCCATGCCGACAATGGGTCCGTACAGGTTGATGTTCCCCGCGGACCCGTAGAAGCCGGCTCCGCCGTAGGCGAACACGCCGCCGTCCGCGGCCACCAGCCAGTAGCCCGGACCGTTCGGGTTGGCCGCCATGCCGACAACCGGCGCGGCGAGGGCCGCCCGGGTTGGCGCACCCGCGCCCACCGCGTCGCCATACGCCAGCACGCCGGGATCGGCATACGCGGCCGTTGAGACCGTCGCCTTCGGCATCCCGACGGCCGACGCGCTCGGCGTCCCCACTAGGCCGACGATCATCGCCAGCGCCAGCGCCCCTGCCGAGGCTCGCCGGACCCAACTTCCCACACTGCCGCCTTCCCTGCCCTGCTCCGCGGTCCCGTCCCATTGCCGGCGCCGGACGGAAGCTACACCAATCCGGGGCGGGTCGCGCCGATGTAGAAGTCGCTCCCCCATGTCGCGCCGACGGCGACGGGAAAGGACTCCACCCGGACCACCGCACCCGAGTGCGGCGCGTCCACCATCTGACCGGAGGGATCGACCACCATCCCCACGTGGCTGATGCCGCCGCCCGGCGGCCCAAAGAAGACCAGGTCGCCGGGCTGGAGCGGTGCTTCCGGCGGGAGAAGCGGTCCGGCGTCGAACTGTTCCTGGGCGACCCGCGGTAGGGACACCCCGGCGACCGCCCAGGCCGCCTGCACCAAACCGGAGCAGTCGAAGCCCACCCCCGGCGTCTCCCCGCCCCACCGGTACGGCGTGCCGACCTGGGACAGGGCGAACGCCACCGCCGCGCCGGCACCAGTCGCCGGCGACCCGCCGCCGGCCGTCCCCTGCAGTGCGCCCGCCCCCTCCAGGGAGATGGCCAGCTGCAAGACCTGGGCCACGTAGGCGTCGGAGTGGTTGTAGGCGAACACTGCTTGGCGCAGGTGGGCCCCGTCGCCGGCCCCGTCCGCACACAACATCCGGCCCGCCGCGTACACCGCGTCCACTGGGTCGTACGGGCTTGGCGGAGTCGCCCCGCCAGGTGGTACCGGCTCGTCGTAACGCTGGAAGGTCGCCGGCTCGAACTGCATCGGCCCCTCGGCCCCGGCGCCGTTGTGACCGGAGTGAACCCCGGGCAGCGGCGATTGACCGTTGGACGACTCCACCGTGCCGATGGCGGCCAGCACGGTCCACGACAGCCCGGAACAGCTCTGGGCCGCGGCGAGCTGGTACAGGGCCAGCATGGACGGCGGAATGGCGACCCCGACCGCGTCTGGTGATGCGGCCGCCGCCGACCCGGTCCCCGTCCCGCCGCCGGCCAGGAAGGCGGTCACCGCCACCGCCCCGCCGAGGAGGGGCGCGCTGGCGGTGATCAGGACCCCTGTCAGTACCACCACCAAACCACGTTTCATGATTTTTAAATCTATTTCATGTTGTCTAGCCGGGCAAGCAGGCGGCCGCCTGGGGCGGCGAGCGCCCGGTACGCTCTGCACGGGGGCGACCGGTTGGACGCGGTTGCCGAGGTTGACGAGGACGAAGTAGACGAGGTTCAGGAGGCTCATTGCGGTCGTCGGTCGCCGACTATCAGGTCATCCGGGCGCTGCCCGCCTCCGCTGCAGGTGAAGCTCGCTACTTGTGCCAGGCCCCCGATCGGCTGGAACAAGACGCGCCCATCATGATCACCGAGCTGGCGGTGGACGCCGCCGGTTGGCGGGATCTCGCCGGCAAGTTGTCGCGGCTGGCCGGCGTGCGGTCGCCCTATTTGTTGACGCTGCTCGAAGTCGGACCCGATCTCGACCCCGAAGGGGCGGGGGTGTACTTGGCGTCCGAATCGGCACCAGGAGGCAACGTCGCCGTCCCGACCACCCCCCTCGATCTGACGGATCGGGTGCGAGCGGTCGCCCAGGCCGCCCGCGGGGCGCACGCCTTGCACGAAGCCGGTATCGCCCATGGCGCCATCGACGCCCGATCGATCCTGCTCACCGAGCGCGGCGCGGTCTTGGCGCCGCCGGTGCTCGGGGGTCCCGGCGGGGTGATTGCCCTGATGCACGACTGGCGGGACGTGGTGGCGTTGGACCCAGCCCTGCTGCGGGGCGAGTCGCCGTCGCGGGCGTCGGACATCTGGGCCCTGGCTGCCACGCTGCACGGTGTGGTGTCGTCCCGCCCCCTGTACGCCGACATCGACAGCGACCCGGGCGTGACCGCACTCCAGCGGATCCTCTTCACCCGACCCGAGATCGACCCCGCTTTGCCCGGCGCCTTGGCCGAGACCCTCGCCGTCAGCCTGGCCGATGACCCCGGCGATCGGGTGCTGGCCGCCGACGAGCTGGCGGACCGATTGGCGGGCGTCGAGGTAGCGCCGTGATCGAGCGCATCGAGGTCACCGCTGGACCCGGCACCGTCATCCGCTACGGCAGCATCGTGGCGTGGGCAGATGCCTCCGCCTCCCCCTCCTTGATCAGCTTTCTGGCCCAGTCCGCCCGCAACCTGGGTCCGTCGCCGCGGGGAGGACGCCAGATCGCCGACCACATCGCCGGGGTCCTGGCCACCCGCGACCCGGAGCCCCACGTGGCCTTCGCCGTGATCGGCCCGAGCGACCACGGGTGGGCGTCCCTCCTGCACGGGCCGGTACAGGCCTGGGACGGCGCCAGGTGGTTGGCGCCGTCGCCGAGCCCGGGCTGGCTGCAGGCCATCATCACCCCCCGGCCGGCCGTCACCGTCAGCGCCGCCGGTGTGCCGACCCCGGCCGTGCAGCCCGACGCCATGTGGGACCTCGAATCCGGCGTGGTGCCAGGTTCGGGGTTCGTGCTGGTGCCCTCGGGCGTACCCGGGCGCCTGGCGGTCGTGCACCAGAGCACCGATGACGACGGTGAGTCCCCATCCGACCAGCTGGCCGCGGCGGGCCTACCCGAGACCGCCCTCATCGCTGGCGATCTCGACGCCGACGCCGACGCCGACGAACCGGCCACGGCCTTGCTGCCCGAGGTCGGCGCGGCGATGCCCGACGCGGGGGCCGTCACGACCGTGCTGCCCGTCGCCCGCCCCGCCCCGGACCCCGAGCCGACCGCAGCCAACCCGCTGGTGGACGCCGCCCCGGATCTCGAGCCCGAACCGGAACCCGAGCCCGAACCGGAACCCGAGCCGACACCGGCACCCCGCCGACCGGTCGCCCCCGGTCCCGCCGGCTCGCTGGATCTCCGGGTGGCCAGCAGCACCGGCGCCGGACCGCTGCCTCGGGGCGGCGGTCCCGATCCGCGCATCCCCGGGGCGCCCGTGGTGGCGGGCACCCTGTGCAGCCGCGGCCATCTCAACCGACCCGGTCTCACCGCCTGCGCCCGCTGCCGGACCCCCATCTCCGCGGGCGGCCGTGAAGGTATCAGCGGCACCCGCCCCCCGCTCGGCATCCTCATTACCGACGACGGGGTTGTCTATGGCGTCGACCGGGGTTACCTGGTGGGCTCCAACTCCAGACGCGATCCCACCGTCGGCGGTGGGCTGGCCCGCCCCCTCACCCTCAACGGGACCGACGTCTCCGGTTCGCACGCCGAGTTGCGCATCGTGGACTGGGACCTGACGGTGGTCGATCGCGGTTCGACCGCGGGCACGTGCGTGTTCGACCCCGGGGCGACCGAGTGGGCTCGCCTCAACCCGTTCGAGCCTCGAGTAGTGCGACCCGGGGCCCACCTGGCCTTCGGCCAACGGGTGGTCACCTTCATCAGCCCCTGGGTGACGGCCGGCTAACCACCCCGGCCGCTATCCCACCCGGTCCTGGAACTGCGGACAGTAGGCCGGGACCGCGGCCTCGATGACCGCACCCAGGTCGGCGGACGGCAGCGGTTTCGTACCTTCCAGCAGCACCAAACGGTCGGCCAGTTGCTGAAAGGACGCGCCACTGCGGAAGCCGTCGCACGCCGCATGCCCCAGCCTGGTGAGCTGCACATCGTTGCGGTACGACGCGACGTCGGGGGCGTTGAGGTGGACGGCCGACAAGAACGCCGAGTCTGCGGCGCTGGTCCCCGAGGCGGTTCCGCCGCCGCAGCCGGCCGCCGCGGCCACCGCCAACAAACCGATCGGCGCCTGCCGGACGCGACGCCGCCATGGACCAGCACTTCCCGCACGCACTCTGGTGGAGTGTACGAGCACGACCTCCGCGAAGCCGGTCACTACCCGCCGGACAACAATCCGAGCCAAGAGGCGGCGCGGCGGTGGGTATTTGTCTCGCGACCTCGACGTCATCGGCCATGCTGGCGGGCGTGGCGGCCGGTTCCACCCTCTTCGAGCGGGCAGGAGGCGAGCAATTCTTCGACACGCTCACCCGGCGGTTCTACGAAAAGGTAGCTGACGATCCGGTCCTGCGACCGCTGTACCCGGAGGATCCCGCCGGCATCGAGGCGGCCCGCCGGCATTTGGAGTTGTTCCTCATCGAGCGCTGGGGTGGGCCGGCCGGGTACCGGCCCGAACGGGGCGACCCGCGCCTCGGCCAGCGGCACCGCCGGTTCGCCATCGGCCCGGCCGAACGGGACGCCTGGCTGCAGCACATGACCGAGGCGGTCCGCGCCGGCGGGTTACGCCCGCTGGACCAGGTGCAGATGCTGTCCTTCTTCGAGGCAACCGCCAACCATCTGGTCAACCGGCCTTGAGGGCCACCGGCCAACCGATCCCCGCCGGCACTCGCCGAACGGCCAGTGGTCCGCGCCGGTCACCCCGGCCGGTCCCGACCCGGCTGACTGATCCCCGGCCGCTCTCGGCCGAACAACACGGCGGCGGACCACCCGTCGTCCTGTTGCACGGCCAGCCCGGATCGGTCGCCGACTGGCACGCGGTGTGGCCGCTGCTGCCGGACTTCACTGTGGTGGTGCCAGACCGGCTGGGCTACGGCCGCACGGGTGGTGCGGCGGCCGGCTTCCAGGAGAACGCCACTTCGCTGGTGACCCTCCTGGACGAGCTCGGGCTGAAGCGGGCGGTGGTCGCCGGCCACAGCTGGGGCGGAGGGGTCGCCCTGGCGTTCGCCGAGTCCTTCCCGCATCGCACCGCCGGTTTGGTGCTGGCCGCGTCAGTGGGGCCCGGCGAGCAGTTCGGGTGGGACGACCGGGTACTGGCCGCCCCGATCCTCGGTGAGGCGCTCTCCGCCCTCACACTGGGGGCCGCCGGCCGGCTGCTGCGCAGCGCCCGGGTGCAGACCCTCGCGGACCGCCGGCTCGGCGGCCGGGCCCGAGAAGCGGTCAACGTGCTGATCGGCATGACTGGCGCCCGCACCCACGCCGCGGTGTGGCGGTCCTTCGTGACCGAGCAACGGGTGCTGCTCCGCGAGCTGGAGGCGCTGGGCCCGGGGTTGGCGACGATCGGAACGCCGACCGCGGTGATCAACGGTAGCGCCGATCGGGTGATCTCCCCGCTGGTGGCGGACCGGCTGGCGGCGGCGATTCCCGGCGCCGTCCATACCGTGGTGGCCGGCGCCCACCATCTACTGCCCCACGAGCACCCGCACGCGCTGGCGGGCGCCATCCGCCAGGTGGCCGAGCGACCCTGGCCCAGCCCGGCCGGCCAGCACCTAGACGGCGAGGAAGCGGCGCACCGCGAAAGCTGAACCGACCACCCCGACCACGGCTCCCACCACCAGCAGCAGGATCCCGGTGACGATGGCCTCGTGGGGGGTGACGAACAGCTGGCGGGTGCCGAGCACCGTTTCGTTGCCGACGAACGAGGCAATGGTGTCGCGCACCCCGTAGGTGACGGCGAAGGCCACGATGGCGCCGACGATGCCGTGGATCAGGCCTTCGAGCATGAACGGCACCCGGATGAACCAGTTGGTGGCCCCGACCAGTTTCATGACGGCAACCTCCCGCCGGCGGGCGAAGATCGCCAACTGGATGGTGTTGACGATGAGGGCCACCGCCCCGATCATGACCCCGATCGCCAGGAACAGCCCGATGAATCGCAACTGTTTGAACTGGTGGAGCAGGGCGTCGATCTCCTGCTGGGCGTATGACACCTGCAGCACGCCGGGCTGACCCTGGAACTGACGACCCAGTTCGGAAATGTCCTGGGCCCGGGTCGGCACCACCCGGTAGGACGGCGGCATGTCGTTGACCCCGAGCACCCCGACGATGTCGTTGTTGCCGCCGAAGATCTGCTTGAACTCCTGGTACGCCTGGGGTTTGTCGACGAAGTGGTACTTCTTGACGCCGGGCGTGCTGGCCAGCTCGTGGCCGATGGCCGCCGTCTCGTTGGACGAGATCGACGGTTGCAGGAAGATGGCCATCTCCACCCCGCCGCGCCACTGGATGGACGCCTTGTTGATGGCCTGGCGCATGATCAGCACGCCGCCGAGCGCGGACAGCGACACCGCCATGGTGACGACCGCCGACAGCGTCATGACGAGGTTGCGCCGGAGGTTGCCGGCGGTCTCGCGCGCCACATAACCCGTGGAGATCGCCACGAGCGGCTAGGCCCCCATCCCGTAGACGCCGCGGGCCTGGTCCCGGATCACCGTGCCCCGATCGAGCTCGATGACCCGGCGCCGCATCGAGTCGACGATGCCGTTGTCGTGGGTGGCCATCAGCACGGTGGTGCCGGTCCGGTTGATGCGATCCAGCAGCCGCATGATGCCGGCCGTGGTCGACGGGTCGAGGTTCCCGGTCGGCTCGTCGGCGAGCAGGATCAGCGGCCGGTTGACGAAGGCCCGGGCGATGGCGACCCGCTGCTGCTCGCCCCCCGACAGCTCATGGGGCAGGTTGGTCAGCTTCTTGCCCAACCCAACGAGGTCCAGGATCTGCGGCACTTGCGAACGCACCACGCTCCTCGGCCGCCCGATCACCTCCAACGCGAACGCCACGTTCTCGTAAACCGATTTGGTCGGCAACAGCCGGAAGTCCTGGAACACGCACCCGATGTTGCGGCGCAGGTACGGGACCTTCCACGACGAGAGCGCGCCGACCTCCTTGCCGGCCACCCACACCCGGCCGGTATCGGCCTGCTCCTCCTTGGTGACCAACCGCAGGAAGGTCGACTTCCCGGAGCCGGACGGCCCGACCAGGAAGACGAATTCGCCCTTCTGGATGTCCACGTTGACGTCGCGCAAGGCGACCGTGGTGCCCTTGTAGGACTTGGTGACGGTTTCGAGCTTGATCATGGAAAAAGAGGTCGGGCAGCGTGAGTGCGGCGCCCCTCGCACTCATCGCCCGACGAGTGTAGCCCGGAGGGGACCCTAGCTGGGGGCAGCCCCTCCCGCGGCCCGGCGCCACCGCAGGTAGGCCTCCATAAACGGATCGAGGTCCCCGTCCAGGACCGCCTGCACGTTTCCGGTCTCGTACTCCGTCCGGAGATCCTTGACCTGCTGGTACGGCGCCAGCACGTAGGAGCGGATCTGGGCACCCCAGCCGATCAGGGCCTTGGGGCCCGCCATGGCCGACAGCTCGGCATCGCGCGCTTCGCGCTGCTGCTCGGCCAGCTTGGACGCCAGGATCTGCATGGCCTTGGCCTTGTTCTGGTGCTGGGAGCGTTCGTTCTGCACGGCCACCACCGTGCCCGTCGGCAGGTGGGTGATCCGCACCGCCGAGTCGGTGACGTTGACGTGCTGACCGCCGGCGCCCGACGATCGGTAGGTGTCGATGCGGAGATCCTTCTCGTCGATGTCCACCTCCCCGGAGAGATCCTCGAAGAACGGCACCACGCTCATCGACGCGAAGCTCGTCTGCCGGCGGGACTGGGCGTCGAAGGGAGAGATGCGCACCAGTCGGTGCATGCCCCGTTCCGAAGTGAGCAGGCCGTTGGCGTAGCGGCCGCGGATGATGAAGCTGGCCGACAGGATCCCGGCCTCCTGGCCCTCGCTGACGTCCTCGATCTCCATCTCGAAGCCCCGCCGCTCCGCCCACCGTTGGTACATGCGGACCATCATCTGGGCCCAGTCCTGAGCGTCGGTGCCGCCGTCCTTGGCGTGAATCTCGCACACGGCATCGCGCTCGTCATGCTCGCCGGTGAACAGCGACCGCAGCTCCAGGGCGTCGAGCTCCTTGGCGACCGCGGCGACCAGGCCATCGAGCTCCGCCTCCACCGACCCGTCGCCTTCTTCTACCGCCAGCTGGTAGAGGGTTTCCGCGTCCGAGACCCGACGCTCCAGACCCTCCAGCAGGTCGACGTCGGCCTTCGTCTGGCCGTACTCGCGCGTGATCTTCTGGCCGACTTCAGTGTCATCCCACAGGTCGGGCCGGCTGAGCTCGGCTTCCAGCTCGTCGCGGCGCCGGCGCAGGGCGTCCAGGCCCAGGTAGCCGGCGGCCTCGTCCAGCCGCCGGCGCAGCGCGCTCAGGTCAGGGTCGAAATCACGCACAACCGAACGCGACTCTCAGCGCCCGTGGCAGAACTTGAACTTCTTGCCGCTCCCGCACGGGCACGGGTCGTTGCGGCCGGCCCGCTCGAAGACCGAGTCGCGGACAACGGGCTTGTCGATCTCCGGCGCAGCCGCCGCGGGGGCGCTCGCCGCCTGCACCTGGCCATTGGGCTCCGGGGCGAAGACCACTTCCTCCCCTGGCGCCGGGCCGGCGGCCAAGGCCCGCTGCATGCCGCTGGTGCCTTGGACCGGGTCGTCGGACGCCTGGTATTGGGCCCCGGCCAGGTTTGCCTGGTCGTCGGGCTGCACCTGCTCGAGCACCTGCACCTGGGCGTGCATGACGATCTTGACGTAGTCGTCGTCGATACCCGCCATCAGCTGGCCGAACATTTCGTAGCCGTCGCGCTGCCAGGCCACCAGGGGGTCCTGCTGGCCCATGGCCCGCAAGCCGATGCCCTCCCGCAGGTAGTCCATCTCGGAGAGATGCTCCCGCCACTTCTGGTCGATGAGCTGCAACATCACCTCACGCTCGAGGGCGCGCATGGTGTCAGCGCCAGCACCCTCGACCGAGGCGGGCATGGTCTCCTCGCGCTGCTCGTAGTAGGCGATGCCCTCGCCGGCGAGGGTCTCGTAGATGGCGTTGCTGTCCGGCAGCTCGGCCAGCTCCTCTTTGGTCGCCGCGGTCGGGAAGTACAGGCGGGCCTCGGTGAGCAGGCCGTCGAGGTTCCAGTCCTCGTTGTAGTCGGAGCCGGCGCAGTTGGCGGTGACGATGCTGTCGAGCGCCGAGGACAGCACCTCGATGGTCCGGGCCCGCAGGTCCTCGCCCTCCAGGATCTGAGCCCGGCGGGCGTAGATCACCTTGCGCTGCTCGTTCATCACCTCGTCGTACTTGAGGACGTCTTTGCGGATCTCGGCGTTGCGGGCTTCGACCGTGTTCTGGGCTCGCTCGATGGCCTTGGACACCATCTTGGAGTCGATTGGCACGTCGTCGGGCAGGGCCCGGCCCATCACCCACTGCATGGCGCCAGTGGCGAACAGGCGCATGAGCTCGTCCTCGAGGGACAGGAAGAAGCGGCTCTCCCCCGGATCCCCTTGGCGGCCGGAGCGGCCCCGCAGCTGGTTGTCGATACGGCGCGACTCGTGGCGCTCGGAGCCCAGGACGTACAGACCGCCCAGCTCGCGGATCTTGTCCCCCTCGGCCGCGCACTCCTGCTCGTACTTGTTGACCAAGTCCCGGTACCGGGCCTGGCCTTCGTCGGACTCCGGATCGAGACCGCTGCCGTGG